>JAQZBV010000043.1 GCA_029237685.1 Cytophagaceae bacterium
CTTTTTGCAGTAAAAAGTCTGTGAGATAAGCACCGTCCTGCCCAGTAATACCAGTAATTAAAGCTTTTTTCATTCTTAAGAAATCTTAGTCAAATATAGCCTTATTTTGTAAAAGGATAGGCTTTGGAAAGGCATTTAATGGCCTTACCTTCTTTAAAAAGTAAACTTACGAATCAACGAACAAACTTGCTCCACCTGCTCCAACTTCATACCTGGATACAAGGGTAGTGAAAGAACCTCAGCAGTTAATCTTTCCGTGACAGGATATTCTTCAGGGGCGAATCCGGCATTGCGGTATGCCTGCTGGCTGTAGGCAGGAATAGGATAATGAATCAACGTGTCCACGCCCTGTTCTTTTAGGTACGCAGACAGCGCATCCCTATAGTTACTTTTGATCACAAATAAATGATGGGAATGCAGTAAAGAATGATGTACCTCCGCTGGCAATTGCAGGTGTCGCACATCGCTTAATTTACTGTGGTAAACATCGGCCAGGAGCGCCTTTTCAGCCCTCCAGCGATCTATAAAAGGCAATTTTACACTCAAAGCAGCCGCCTGAATTTCGTCTAGACGAGAATTATAACCCAGCCTTTCATTCTTATACTTTTGCTCTGATCCGTAATTTCTCAACATTCTGACCTGATGTGCCAAGTCATCATCGTTGGTCGTAATCGCTCCTCCATCTCCCAGGCACCCTAAATTTTTTGTAGGGTAAAAACTATGCGCATTTAAATGCCCTAAAGACCCTGTCTTTTGGCCTTTATAGACAGAACCAGTAGCTTGTGCATTGTCCTCGACAAGGAATAAGCCGTAACGATTGGCGATGTCGGTGATGGCGTCCATTTCACAAGGCAGTCCATACAAGTGTACAGGAATAATAGCCTTAGTCTTTGCGGTAATTTTAGCCGTTATTTTTGAAGGATCAATGTTGAATGTATCCGGATTGGGATCCACTAATACGGGGAGAGCCCCTGTTTCTGAAACCGCCAATAAAGTGGCGATGTAGGTATTCGCCGGTACGATGACCTCGTCTCCTTGTCCAATGCCCAGTGCTCGAAGAGAAATTTTTAGCGCATCAAGCCCATTGCCTACTCCAATGCAATGCTTTACACCCAGGTAAGCAGCATACTCTTTTTCAAATTTTGCAACCCGTTCACCCAATACATACCAAGCTGAATCAAATACATCCAGCAAAGCTTGCTGCATCTCTGCTTTGACTTGTTCATTCTGATAAGTGAAACTATAAAAAGGAATGGCTGCAGTCATCTTTATTTAGACATCTTTCGAAAAGCCTCGTAGTCACTGATATAATCTTCAGGATTATATTGGGTAGAAGCCAGACTCATCATGACTGCATTGTGAGAAAATTGAATCACATGCCAATGCATGGGGGGAACATACAATCCAACATTGGGATCTTCCAACACATGAACCGTTGTTTTGCCATTCGTATCTTCATTAGTAACGATAATCTTCCCTGATACAGCCACCAGCACCTGTTCCAATTGGTAATGAGCATGTCGTCCCCGTGTAATCATTTGTGGCGTATAATAACTCCAAAAGACCCTTTTAACATCGAAAGGAATATCTATGCCTCCTTCTGCTACTGTCAAATAGCCTTCTGATGAATCGCCTATCGCTTTCAGTTCTATTAAATAAGGGGCCTTGAAACGTTCCATTGTATTTTAGCGGTGGATAACAATAAAAAGAGAACTCCCTATCCATTTGGGAAAGGGTAAGCAGGACTCCCATTTCGTTAAGTTATAAAATATTTTATTCAATGCCAGCGGAGGGAGTTCAACGTCAGAAACTACTTCTGCTCCGGGTTTCATTTTTAACCTCAGCCTTTGCCACCCTCTAGCTGATAATATCAAAGGAGACAAGAGAAATGGCCAATACGTGTGTGTAGCAGATAAAGCATCTGGGAAAGCTCCCTTGGCGATCTTATTGAACTTACTGTAGGTCCAACGCTCTTTAATCGCCACACTCACATCGTGCATCCCACTGAACATCTGAAAGGCCGGCAAATTGATCACTAGTACTCCTCCTGGTTTCAACAGGTTCCACAACTGAGCGAGTAAAACTGGCAACTGCGTATCCTCAATGAAATATAACGCGTCATTACAAATGATAGCATCGAATGAAGCCGGACGGTAAAATGCACTCGCTTCCTTTAAGTTTAAGACATTTACTTCTTTCCCAGTTTTACTTTGGGCTAAGGAAGCCGCATAAGGTGAAACATCAAATCCCTGAACATTGGAAAAGCCATCATTCATAAGTCTTTTCATCAATCCCCCGGTACCACAGGCAGCATCTAATATGGAAATTTCTTTTGACCTAAATTTATTCTGAAGTGTACTCAATACCTGATCATGCAAATTCTTGTACCACCAGAGCTGAGACTCTGTTTGGTTCATTTTATCGTATTCCTCGTGGCTATCCAGCATGCTTGTATGCCTGTATCTAGAGCTCTACAGCTGAAAAGTTTGATTTGCGGTCGTTATGCAACAACATTTTTTTAACTACATATTGCGGAGCAACACCTGAGTTTAAAATAATTTTCCCGATATACTCTCCTATCACTCCTAAGACAACCACATTAAAACCGGAGAGCGCGAATGATCCGGACAGGAACAACTTCCAATTTAAAGAAGGTGACATCTCTATGAAATTTTTCTCCAAATAATAAACAAATAAACCGATACCGATGATGAACATAGACAATCCAAGGAGCATGAATAAACGGATCGGCCGGATGGAATGGTTAATGAACATGCTCATGTAAAGGGAAAACAACCGGGTAAGGGTGTAATTGGATCTTCCAACCGTTCTTGGTGAATGTTCCACTTCAAATACACCTATATTGCTGGTAATGCGAAGGATAAGACCGTCTATATAGGGTGTGGCGCCTTTGTATCGGATAATTTCTTTGACCACATCCTTTTTGATTATTTTAAAGCTGGATAGATACAAAGAAATAGGTTTGTTCAGCACATAAGAAGCAATGAGGTTGTTCCATTTGCTGCCCAGGTTTCTAAACAAACTATGGTATTTCGTTTTGTATTTGGAGTAGACCACATCATAGGAATGAACCGTCGCCTCTTTCAAAAGTTTCTTGATTTCAGAAGGAGGATTTTGAAAATCATCGTCAATGATGACCGCATAATCCCCGCTGCTTGCATTTAAGCCGCAAATAACTGCATTGTGTTCTCCAAAATTATTCCGTAGTGAGATAAAATTGATTTTGGAGTCGGCATAAGCCAATTCTTCACAAATATCCCCGCTTTCATCCCGACTCCCGTCATTCACCAGTATGAGTTCATAATCTGTGTCCTGCATTTCCTTTTTGACCGCTGTGACCAGCTGCCTAATGGTTGCAGAACCATTATAAATCGGTATGACTATAGAAAGCCTCATTGTGGGTGGGTCTCGTTTTTTATACTATACTAATATAAAAATAGAATAATCTTACAAATTATCAATATAACTTGTTTTAACAAGTTATATATTAGGAGATCATACGTGATTTTGACGGGTTAAGGTTGGTTTATTTTAGCAGGTTTCTTTTATACCAATGCTGAAACACAAGATAGGCCCACCACATTTCGGCATCACCCTGAACTTTGCCTTTTAAAGGAACCATTTGCGCGGCAAATTTCTCGTCAAATATGCCTTGTTCCCTTATATAATCCTTTTGTGTACATTCCTGAAGAAATGTCCTTACTCTTTCATTCCGGTAAAGGTAGTTTTGTAAGGGCACATCAAAGCCTTTTTTCTTCCGGTTCACAATTTCGTGTGGTAATTGGTCGCCGAAGGCATCCCGCACTATTTTTTTTCTGCGCTGACCATCGATTTTATAATCACCGGGAAGGCTCATGACAAAATCAACCAGACGGTGGTCCAGGAAAGGAACCCTTACTTCAAGTCCGTTTGCCATAGACATCATATCTGTTTTGTACAACATGTCTCCCTGAAGCACTGTTTCAAAATCCGCCTGGAAAACATCGTTCATGTCTTTTCCAAAAGTCCCGATGGACTTGACGATTTCATGCTTTCTTGATTTCCAGGATTGAGCACCGGCAAGAAATTCTTCAGCCAATATGCGATCTACTACTTCCGGAGGTGAAATCAAGCATAAAGCATAATAGCGATCGGCTGCACTTTTACTCTTTATCGCGTTGAAACGATTGATTCTTCGCATGGTATTACCCAAGGCTGTGCTGCGATCTTCTTTTATAAATGGCGACAGCAGTTGAAAAAAAGCGGATGCCAATTTAGGATAATTACCGGTTCTGATCTTTAATTCTGCATCGTGTTTATTATAGCCACCGAGCAGTTCGTCAGCGCCATCACCGGAAAGTGCCACTTTAAGATGAACAGCCGTTTTTTCACTCAAGATGTAAAGCGGCAACATCGCTGAATCAGCGAAGGGTTCATCAATATAGTCCAATATTTTGAAGAGGTGATCATTAAAATCCTGCTCTGTCAATTGGAATACATGGTGTTTGGTATTAAATCTTTTGGCTGCGAGTAAAGCATATTTACTTTCATCAAACTCAGACAAACTTTCAAAGCCAATGGAGAAGGTATGAAGATTGTCGTAATGAGAGGCTGCTATCGCTGTAATCACAGAGGAGTCAAGACCTCCACTTAAAAAGGTGCCTAGCGGAACATCCGCTACCAATCGATCGACTACCGATTGTTCCATCAATCGCTTAAACTCCTTCACCGCTTCCTCATAGGAAGGCGTGCTTGTTTTTTTATTATACACAGGCAATTGATAATAGCTGTGTTGCGTCACCTCTCTATTTTTCACCCTTAGGTAAGTACCGGGTGTTAATTTTTGCACTCCTTCGAATACAGCATGTTGCGGAGGAACGTAATTGAATTGAAAGTATTGATGAACACTGGCCTTGTCAATGGTTTTCGGCACATTATAAGCCATGATACTTTTTATTTCGGAAGCAAATAACAGTTTATCTTCATCCTTATAATATACTAAGGGTTTGATACCGTAGCGGTCTCTGCATAGGATCAATTCTTGTTCTTCCGTATCGTAAATAGCGAAGGCAAAAAAGCCCACCAGCTCCTCAAAGGCTTTTACCCCTTGGTAAATATAGCTTTGCAGCAGGACCTCTGTGTCTGAGTTCGTGTGAAAAGACACGCCTTCCCTCAGGAGGCTGTCCCTGATCGCCTGGAAATTGAAGATTTCACCGTTGAAAGAAATCACATAACGTGTGCTCTCATCTTTCATCGGTTGATTGGATCTTGAATCGGTATCGATGATCGACAGCCTGCGATGACCTACCGCATAACGGTCTTCAATATAGGTGCCTCTTGCATCCGGACCTCGTTGCGCCAGACAATCCAGACTTTTGGCCAGATTCATCATGTAAAAAGCTCCCACTTGATTGAAAGCTAAAATTCCTGATATTCCACACATACTGAGTCGACGGTCAAATTCGTTTTACCTTACAAAAACAAACTGTATCTTTGTTTTATAGGGTTAATAAAATTAATCAAAAAATTTGCAAGTGCGCATTTATCTTACGGTTCTTCTGCCATTTTCAATGCTGCTTCTCTTGAGCTCCTGCAATCGCTCAGGAAGAAGTCATACTTCAAATCCTAAAAAATATCAGAACAACGCCTCTGCGGGATCTTCCAAATACAGGCAACAAAAGAACAAAGAGCAGGATAAAGACAAACCCAAAGAGTCGAAGCAAAAGTCTTATCCTTCTTCCGATCAAGTAAAAAAGCTCATTAAAACAGCACGAAGCTTCACCGGCACACCCTATAAATTTGGAGGCACCAGTAGAGCAGGTTTAGACTGCTCAGGACTCACTTCTGTTTCTTACCAATCGATAGACATCACGATTCCTAGAACCTCTCAGTCTCAAAGTACGATAGGAAAAGACATTGACCTGGACGATATTCAGCCCGGAGATTTGGTGTTTTTTTCAGGAAGCAAACAAAGTAAAAAAATAACCCATGTGGGCCTTATTACAGAAGTAGACGGTAACAGCGCAAAGTTTATACATGCCTCAACACAACTAGGGGTTGTTGAAAATGAGCTGATGTCAGGCTATTATTATCCCTTGATCGTAAAAATACGTCGCGTCTTATAAAATAAAAAGGAGGTCAACTTTTGGTTAACCTCCTTTAAGTGGAGAATATCGGATTCGAACCGATGACCCCTTGACTGCCAGCCAAGTGCTCTAGCCAGCTGAGCTAATCCCCCGTTTGAGAGTTACAAAGATAAAGGCATTTTTATCAATTCCCAATTTTTACCCCAACCCAAAAAACAATTGGTTGATTTTTTTGAATTTCGCCAACCACGCAATGGAGGGAAGGACAGTCAAACAAGCCATGCTAAATAATATTGCCGCTACCAGGTAAGGCTGTAAGGAAGCAGGCATGTTATAAGAGGCTATGAATGTTGTTACCGGATCGTGCAGCAACAAAATCGGAATATAATGATAAAGGTAAATGCCTAATGATTGCTGACTGCAGAAATCAGTGAACCTATTATTCAGTTTCCCACTTTGAATGACACGGTTCAGGCAAAGTGTAATGATACCAAAATTCAAACTGATGAAGAAAAATCCACTGGTGGATGAAGGGATCAGTTTATGAATAAGACCTACACTTCTCAAACATCCGATGACTATAGCCAGCAAGCTTAGCCATAGCGGTACTCGTTTGTAGAAATCAACGGTGGGATGATTGCGAAGGTAAAATCCCATCACATAAAAAAAGAAATAAATGTAAAAGCGTTTATCTCCGATCCAATACAAAACCGTGTGATCCAATTGCTGGTGTTTCAAATAACTGAACCAAGCCACAGACAATAGTAATGATACGATCAGTACCAGTATAAAATTGATCCGTCGATTTACAATCAACCACAACAAAGCCATCATGATCAGCAGCCCTGGTATAAACCAGAGATGATAAAATGGGTATAAAAAAAACTCAATCGCCGATGTCGCTGACCATACGACCTGATTCCTAACAACTGAATTGATCCCTAAATAAATAATGGAAGCAATCAACCAAGGGATGACCAGGCGACGGTTGTAGCGTGTCATGAATGTCGTAAAGGGAACTCCTTTTACGTATTTTTCTTTCAATAAAAACCCTGTAATAAAAATAAAAACAGGCATCAGGAAAGCATACAAAATGTGCTCCAGCATAGAACCGCTGAGCGTATGTACAAAAATTACTCCCAGTATCAACATGCCCTTCAGCCAATCGATACCAGGGAAGTAAGCAGGTGAATCACTATTTTTTCCCATTTGCATAATCGAATCTTTTTTATACTTGCACTTGACGCTGGGAGCGCTCCCATGCCGCAGACTGTTTGCCTTTCAGGTAGCGAAAGAAGCCCAAAAATACCGCATAGTTCATGATGAAAAAGTAATAGGGAACAAACAACAACTTAATACTGATGCTTCGATTCTCTAAATACCATCCACACAAAGCCAAAGTATAAAATAGCAGTTGAGCTATGAAAGCCAGCAAGTAAAACAACTCACCGGTATACCAGCAAAGCCAAGCGTTCACAGGAATCAGCAGCAACAAAGCCAGAGGAGTCAATGTCCAACGCAACACACGATGAGAGATGTATTGAAAAGTTAAGATCGGGCGAGGGAATGGATTAAGCAAAGATCTTAGACGAATAATGGATTGCCAGCCTCCCGCACAAATTCTGATTTTACGTTTCAATTCTTCTTTGACAGAAACGGACGATGTTTCCATCGCATACGCAGCAGGCTCGTATACCACACGGTATCCTTTTTTTGCAATGCGTAAGGACAACATGAAGTCATCGAGGATAGTATCTGCTTCCAGTTCCTGGTACAATTCTTTTCTAAAAGAAAATAATTCCCCGGCAGCTCCCACGATGGTCAACAATTCGGAATCCATCTTTTTCAGAAAAGATTCGTACTTCCAATAAATTCCTTCACCCGCTCCTGCAGCGGCTTCTTTGTCTTTCTGAAGAATACGCTTTTCCCCGGATACCGCGCCTACTGAGGGATCGGTATAATGCTTGACCAACTCTTTCAAGGCATGAGCCGGTAATATCGTATTGGCATCAGAAAAAACAATGACAGGAGCAGTCACTAATTTCATGACTCTATTTTCTGCCGCTACCTTACCTCCTCTTTTATCTTCGTGCAATAAGGTTACTTTGGGATAACGCCTGATGATATCCATAGATGCATCCGTTGAACCGTCAGTGATGAATACAATGCTGATTTTATCTGAAGGATAAGACAACGCCAGACAATTTTCAATCTTCGCCTCCAGGATGTCTGCTTCGTTGTAACAAGGAATCACCAAAGCTATAACCGGCGTGTAATCAGTTATTGGTTGATGTTTTTGCTGAACAATTAATCTTTTGATTCTAACCAATGCAGTCAATACAATACCATAACCCAGGTACGTATAAAACACTAAAAATAAACTTCCCCAAAACAATAATTTGTATACCAATACCATAGCTGCTGTATTCTTTATGTAAGGATCTACTGACTAACTTTTTCCCATGCCTTCGTAGCGGGATTGTACTGCTTGATCAACTTGGCTGGATTGCCCGCCACAATAGAGAAATCAGGTACATCCTTAGTCACTACACTCCCTGCCGCTACCACGGCATGTCTACCGATACGAACACCTGCTACAATCACAGCATTTGCGCCTACCCATGATTCGTCTCCGATAACAATTTCTTTCGTTGTACACTTCTGCTGGTGAATAGGAACCGTCACGTCTTCGTAACCGTGGTTGAGGCCTGAAACCACAATGTTTTGAGCCAGTATAACATGATTGCCGATTCGAACAGGGCCGATGATGACATTGGAAATGCCAATGGTCACATTACTGCCGATTTTCACAGAACCCACACCATTATTGATTGTAGCAAAACTTTCGATGATGCTTCTTTCTCCCAGCGAAAATTCACCGAATGGGAAAACATCCATTCGGGCGCTGTTTCGGATGATGGATCCTCTGCCCCGATCATGAATAAACGGGTTGACAAACATCCTGATCCAGGTCCTTGGTCTGGCCTGACCCGAAGGAACAATGAGGTAATGAAAAAACTTTTTTAATCTTTCATTATTCTTAATGAAATGAATAACTTTATTCATCGATCAGGATTTTACTCCATTTATTTAACAGTATTATAATGCTCAAATTACCTGTTCAGAGTGGCATTTCAAAAGATCCCTTATAGAATATAAAAACAAATCCGACCTAATGAAAGACCAAGATATCGTGATCATCGGGCAACAAGACTGGGATATAGAAATAGGCAGCAATTGCAAAAACATTGCATTGGAATTATCTAAGAATAATCGTGTATTATACATCAATAATCCTCTTGATCGACGTACGATTCTTCAGAGAAGAAATGAGCCTAAAATTCAAAAACGGCTGGCCTTACTTAAAAAAGGAAATCACATCGAAGAAATCCATACAAACCTCTGGAACCTATATCCAGCAACGGTTTTAGAATCCATCAATTGGATCAAGTATAAACCCGTTTACAACTTTCTGAACAAAATCAATAACCGCCGTTTTTCAAAATCTATTGAAGCAGCCGTTGAAAACCTTGGATTTAAGAACTACATTCTATTCAACGATAACCTTATCTCCAGGGCCTTCTACTTGGATGAGTGGCTAAAGCCTTCCCTTAAAATATACTACTTACGTGATAATTTGAATGGAGTCAGTTATTTCAAAAAGGCCATGATCGAGCAAGAACAACTCATTCATAAATGGGACCTGACCTTTGCCAACTCCGACTATCTGGCCGATTATGCCAGAGCGTTCAACAAGCACGCCTATATGGTGGGACAAGGGTGTGACCTGAGTATTTTCGAAGAGGAAAACATAGAAGTGGCTCAAGAATTGCGTAATTTAAATCATCCGATCATTGGCTATACGGGCTTTCTCACCGGTTTAAGACTGGATATCGAAATGTTGGAATACCTGGCTAAGGAGCGTCCACAATGGAACATCGTGTTGGTAGGCCCTGAAGACAAAGCTTTCGAGGCAAGTGCCTTACACCAATTGCCGAATGTTCACTTCCTGGGAAATAAGAGACCTGAATCATTACCCCATTACATCCAAGCCTTTGATGTGGCAATTAATCCACAGTTGGTGAATGAAACAACAGTTGGCAATTATCCAAGAAAGATAGATGAATACCTGGCCATGGGCAAGCCTGTGGTAGCCACCCGCACGCCATTCATGGATTATTTCAAAGCACACACTTATCTGCCTTCTGATAAAAAAGAATTCATTCAATGCATTGAAGTAGCGATGTTGGAGAATTCAATACAGAAAGAAGAAGCAAGAAAAAGCTTTGCTCAGGAGCATACGTGGGAAAAAAATGTAAAAAAAATGTATACCTTGATAGAGGAAAACAACGCATTTCATAAAGGGGAAAAATAAATTTTAATGCCAGCTATGTTCACAAAATTCAAAACACCGGAATGGGTCAAATTTCACAATTTCGACTACAAGGATTTTGATTCGGTAGACTCATCGATCATCCAACGTATCAAATCTGATCTTGCGAAATTCAACACGGATAGTCCGGAAGTTTCAATTGTTATTCCTGCCTACAACGAAGAAAAAAGCCTGCTTCATACTTTATCCTCCCTTTCAAAAATCAAGACCAACTATCGCACACAACTGATCGTTGTAAACAATAACTCTACAGATAAAACGCAGCAAGTACTGGACGCTTGCGGTGTACAATCCATTTTTGAACCCAGACAAGGTATTAGTTTTACCAGGCAAACCGGACTTGAGACAGCGAAAGGCAAATACATGCTCAATGCAGATGCGGATTCCATTTATCCCGAAACATGGGTAGACGACTATGTAGGTGCTTTGCAAGACGAATCCATTTCCTGCGTTTACGGATCTTACTCTTTTATACCCGAATATTCATCCCGCTTTGTATTGGCTAATTATGAATTGATCAGTGAATTTATCATTGGTCTGCGCAGGTTTCGCAAAGAGTACCTGAACGTATTAGGATTCAACTTTGCTTTTCGAAGAAAAGACGCTATTGAAATAGGCGGCTTCAATACCAACAGACAACGTTGGCAAGACGGATGGATGGCCATGATGCTGATGAAAAAAGGGAAATTAAAATCTGTCAAGAACGCTCGTGTTTGGACCAGTGACAGAAGACTGATGTACGATGGCGGCATCTGGAATGCCTCCATCAAACGATTGAAAAAAGAAATTACGCGCTACGTACCTGAGAAAGTTGAGGGTTCTGTTTGATGTCGTAATGGAAGAAATTCCATAAATACCCTTTTAGAAAAGCCATACATAAATCCAGTTTCCCTCTAAGTATATACATTAGGCTATTTTTTGGAACAGCGATACATGTAAAGTACAACACAAACAATGCCACCAGGAAGGGCTTTTTATTTCTGCGTAGAAAAAGGATCCTGTTTCTGGTCATGTAATATACCTTTAATGGATTTTCACGTCCGACTGTCATGGACTCTTTGTGAAAAACAACAGACTCCGCGATGTACCAAATCGAATAACCAGCATTTTTTATGCGTTCACAAAAATCAAGTTCTTCATAGTATAAAAAATACAACTCAGCCATCAAGCCGATTTTCTCTATCACCTCTCTTTTGACCATCATGGCTGCTCCATGCGCATGGCCTGTTTCTGCACTTTGGTACTGCAAAAAATCTTTTTCATTGGTTCCGATAAACCCCCCTCTGCCGGTAATTGGATGAATGCTTCCTGCACCAGCATACTGTAGGATGTGATCGGTGTTGAAGAAAATAACTTTAGAACTTACGACACCAACATTTTTATTCTCCTCCATCTTTTTCACTAGTGGTTCCAAAAAGCCAGGTGCTACTTCCGTATCGTTATTCAACATCAGAAAGTATTTGCCTTTAGCGGCTTTAAAACCGATGTTATTTCCACCGGCAAAACCAGTATTTGTCGGACTCTTAATCAACGTGATCCAGGGATAACGTTCCTTAAGTATATCGGGTGATTCAGCGGAAGCATTGTCGACCACAATGACTTCGATCGATGAATAAGTAATTCGTTGTATAGAATCCAAAAATTCAGACGTTACTTTTACTCCGTTATAATTTACGGTAACAATAGAAACTAATGGTTGCGCTGTCGATGTCATCCCTAGTCTTGTTTGATGTTTGTAGTAGAGTGAGGCGTATGAACAAATGTCTTACCTGCTCCTTTTAACTTGAACAAGAGTGCAACCATTTTTAGAAAAACAGCCGGAACTTTCAATACTGCATTCATAAGTTTGCGGTTGTAGAAACGGCCAGGAACGGCCAACATCAGCGTGACAACATAAAGCAACCACAAGCCAATCCAGGCAGGCATGAAAGGACGCAAAGAAAGAAATATACTTACGAATGCCATAACAGTCAAAAAACCTAACAGAAGTACCCTTGGTATGAGTGCACTTTGAAAAGCTTTATTGAAGTAATCAACATTGCCGCGTGCAAACAATTCAATAAAAGAAGGAAAGAAATAAGTTTTAAAAATATTTAATTGAGACGCGAGCCATCTTCTCCGCTGATTACCGAACACTTCTATGTCCTGTACCTTTTCATCGTATACTAAGGCCTCTTCTACATAGGCGATTTTCACTTTTTCTTTTAATAAAGCAAGCTCCAATTCTTTGTCTTCTCCTACCGAATGAATGCCTTTGATCAACCGTTTGAAGAGCTCAAACTCAAAAGCCATGGCTGAACCGATCAGTGCACTGGAAAAACCAAGGTTATAATGTCCTTTTCTAAATAAGTGGTTGTTGATCTCTTCGCTCATGGCATCTAAGAAAGCCATGTCTGTATCTTCATTCTTTGCCACGCGATGACCTTGCACCGCACGGCAACCTGCTTGCAATTCATTGTTCATCCTGGATAAAAAATCCGATTGCATGATATTATCTGAATCCAATACCACCACCGTATCATACGCTTTCGTCAATGCCGATACAGCGAAGTTGAGCGATTTAATTTTTGTACTTTTTTCAAACTGAACTTCGATGACTTCCACTGGAATTTGTTTCAGTTTGGCAATCGTTTCAGGTTTCAGATGATCCGCGATGACGATCACCTGATAGTGATCGGAAGGATACTCTTGTTGGATAGCAGCTGTTGCGGAGTGCAGAATCACGGCATCTTCTTTATAAGCCGGTATAAACACTACCATCTTTGAATAGCGCGTACTAGACACCGAAGCTTTGACTTTCCATAGTTTTCCCGCTACAGCAAATACAAAAAAGTAAAATACATTGATCGACAGAACAATGAATACCATACTAGACAGAATAAAGAGCAGCGTATAGAACATATAGAATTAGGCTGTTATTGTTTCTCGTTTTTGAGCCTCTAGCCATTCAGGCCCAAGGTATAAAAACACGATGCATAAATAGAAGTGAATGCTACAAGGCATTTGCCCCAGGATAGGATTACCGTAGCTCGCTACTATTATTCCGGTCACTCCCGAATAGATAGCCATCAGTTTTTGTTTCAGCATAGAATCCTCCATGTTGAATATTTTCCAAAAACTTCGAATCAATATATAAAGGAGCATGGAAAAATAAATGATCAATCCGACAACACCTGTCTCTCCCCACAACAATACATACCAGCTATCCGGAGGAGTTTCTGCCAAGACTGTACCCGGAGAAAATTTCTGCCCCCAGTAACCAATGGTACCGATACCGCCTCCAAAAGGTTTATCCGCAAGGTAGGTGGCTAGTTTCTCCTGATTTCTTAACCGCACCTGAAACGATACATCTTCTGAAGGATTCAACGCGCTGCGCATACGCCGTATGTCATAATTGCCTTCGCCGATGTAGGTGAACTTCAACAAAGCAAAGGCACTTCCTAAAATGATAAATCCTGTGATAAGTACACGAACATTTTTACTCAAAATAAAATAAGTGGTGAACCCTACTAGTGGAATAAACAAGGCACCGCGTGTACCGGAAATGATCATTCCGTAAAAACACAACAAGGCGGTGATGATAAAAAAAAGTTTTTTTCCTAAGGTCGACACTTTTACCGCCAATATCGTTCCTACCACCGCAGTATAAGCCATAATGGCGCCAAACTGCCCGGCATCAGAGTAGAAAGAAAATACGCGCAACTGACCAAAGATCATGTGGGTATGTGCTCCTTTTGTCGCCATCCAATATTGTTCGGCTGCGTTCAAACCAATATATAATTGTTTGATACCATACAACGCTCCCAATAATGAGCCTGTAAGCCAGATGCGAAAAAAAATATCCAGGTCCTTTTCTGTATTAAAAATCAAAAAGACTAGAACGACTGAAATGATTAAATAAAGCGAAGCGGCACGCACCGCATAAAACCAGGCTTCGAAGTAATGCGGCTCCGGATTAAATAATTGCATCACTGTATAGAGAAACCAAATACCGACAAACAGCATCAATCCATTGTTCAATATCCCGAGGTCTTTTCGTTTAATATGAAAAAGAGTAAAGACCAACGTGAGCATGAGCATAAAATCCGTCAGCAAACCAAACGGAAAATCCGCATAGCGTCCCAATCCATTAATGGAAAAAGCAATGTGCAAGGTCAGTACAATACCATAGGCGGGATTCACCGCGACTCTGTACAAGAAGAACAATCCGACCATTAAGGCGATCAATCCGATCAAGGTGATGAAGCCGCCTTGTGCGATCAAGTAAGACAAGCCCAGTGAAGCAACCAATAGAACAACGAAAGTAATCGTATTCTTTCGAGTGAATATGGATGCTAGCTCTGTCATGCCTTGTACAATCTTTTGAGTACACTGCTGGCATAACCCATGATGCCATTATAACCGTCAGACAAAATATCCTTGATTGAAAAATCCAGCATTTTTTTCAAGAAGATAGACCCGAATACCACGCCCGTTAAGAACGTGAGAATAGAGCCGATGGCTACTGCCCAAACTTCACCTACATATTCGATTGCCAGTAAATCGCCTCCAATATTAATCGCCAGCATGATCATCACTTTCTGGAAATTTCTTACCGGAACATTCATCACGTCTAAGGTGACACCGGTAAAGCGATCCAATGGCATGAAGCAGGCATACAAAGTGAATATTCTTAGAATGTTGGCGGAACCAATATATTCTTTACCGCCCAATAACATAACCAGGGGTTCTGCAAATACAAAGCAGATCAACATAAATGGCAATAAAATAATGGTGAGTTCACCCGTCGCTTTTTCAAAGAACTTTTTCAATCCGATTTTATCACCTGCATTGTTCAGTCTGGACAAAGTTGGCAAAGCCGTTGCTACAAGGCTTCTCAAAGGCACTTCGATGATTTCAAACAGGCGAAGCGGCACACTGTAAAAAGCTACTGCTGTTGGGCCCATGAGAGAACCGATGATCAAGGTATCCGATGTGCGCAAAAGATTGGAGCCGATCATGGTACCCATGCTGTATTTGCCAAAATGAAAAAGCTCTTTCATCCTTTGCTTCGAAGCTCTTTTTATAGAGGTGATCAAAGTCCAACCGGACCAAATACAAATAATGCTTGTGATGAAATTTGCCAGTAAATAACTGTACAAAATATAAGTCAATTCATTTTTCAAATAGAAGTTGACCAATAGCAAAATCAAGAAGCCGCCTTGACTCATCAAACGGATGTAAAGAATTTTGCCGAATTTTAGTTCTGACTGCAAATACCAGGTAGCAAAGTTAAACGGCAAAGACAGGAGATTCACTAACCAGATCCATTGCAGGAACATGTAGAACCCTCTGTTCGGTGCCACATCGCCCAATAGAAAAAACAGCGCCAATGTAATGACGATGATCGTACCGGTAATGAACCAACCAAAAGCCCAGGAGGAGCCAATAATTTCTTTACTGGTTTGCTTACCTTGTCCGGTGAGGTATTTAATAAGTGGAGTATGAAGAAAGCCTGTTCTAAGCATTTCAAAAAAACTGCAGGCTGAAACAAAAATAATCCAGCTTCCGAAATCGTCAATGGAAAGCTGTCTTGCTAAAATAGCAAAGTTGATAAACCCCAATACAGCAATAGAACCACTTCCCATCAAAGAAAGCATGTTGTTATTGTTAAATAGCCGCACAAAGAAATTACGCATCTGGTATGTAATTTTGGGCTAAACTTCTTTGGCTGCAGTATTCCAGGTAGCTTCTTTAACAAATGCTACCGGCTCGCTTACTTTGGTCGATGCTTTCTTTTTCACCTTAGGTATAGTCCCAAAGATCACTTCCAATTTATCGATGGAAATTTTATTGAGGAATACCAATGGTTCCTGTAGAGATGCTTTTTTAAAGAGGTCCACCAGTTTCGTATCGATATCGCTCCAGCTTCTTTCCGCATTCAAAATCAAAACAGGAAGATGAGCATTTTTTAATAACGACAGCGGTATCTGCTTTTCCGTCAAAGGCGGCACTTCGATAATGACGTAACGATAATGCCCTGTAGATGGAAATTCATGATCTACTTGGTACGGTATAAAAGTAACGCCACGGTGCAGTTCCTTTGACTCTTCATCTACCAAGGTTTTGTAACTGCACAAAGCCACAGGAAACTTTTCACTTAACTTGTTAGCCAGTTTTATCGCGCACCAGGTCTTCCCTTCGTCCGGTCTTATACTTGATAGTAAGATTTGCTGCGAAGACTGATCTGTTATTTGGAGCGGGATCAAAACAGCGCTTAATGTTTGCTCCATCAATTCGGCTTCCAACTTGGAGAAATCAATCGCTGATTTCTTCCGTTTTATAAAAGGAAATGTTCCCGCTACTTTCAAGCCCGTATACTGTTCCGCACGCGCCGGTGTCTTGATAGAAGAATCAATCAATTCTTTTATTAAGAAAAAAGCTGTCAATACAATCCATCCAAATATAAAGGAAGCCAGGACCAATAACTTATTCTTCATCGCATTGGGAGAAGATGGATAAGAGGGCGGCTCAATGACCTTTAGATTACTGCTGTGTGCTATATTTTGCTGACGGAGATTGCTTTCATTCAGTGAATGGAGAATATCAAGGTATTCTCTTTCGGCAATAGAAACTTCACGCTGCAAACTGGCCAACTGACTACCCATAGGAGCGAAATCGCTGTACAACTTATCAAACTCTTTCAAGCGACTGTTCAAAATACTAATTCTGGAATTACTTTCATCGATGATGAGCAAATTGTTGAGCCATTGCGTCAATAATGTACTGCCATGTATTCCTTCCTGAGAATTATGATGCTCATAAATGTCTCCAACAAGTTCCTTGATCTCGTTTCTCAGCAATTCGGCTTCTGCACGTTCTTTGGAAAGGTCAGCAGTGGATCCATGAATCTCTGCATTGGAAATTTTGTAGTTCAGTTCAGACAACCTTTTACGCTTCGCCATCACATTACTGTTCGTTTCCAATAAGCCGTTGCGCATGTTCAGTTTTTTGTTCAGGGTATTCAAAGAAGCTTGCGCAGAAGAAAGTACCATTTTTTCTCTTTCAATATCTTCCAGCAAAGTGGTTTTGGAAACCGCAATGGATTTCGATTGCTCGTCGTAATTGATGATTTTGTTCTGTACACCAAATTCAATGATTTTATTTTCCGATGCCTGCAGATCGCTCTTTGCAGCGGCGGCACGCTCTTCGAAATAGGCCACCACGTTATGTGTTTCTGTGGTTTTAATAGCTTTATACTTTTCGATGATCGTTTCGCTTAATATCTCTAGCGTGTTTTGACAAACCACAGGATTGCTAGATGAAAAGGTAATTTCGATGATATCGCTGGATGATTTTCTGAGCGCTTGTATTTTGCTTTGGATCGATCCGACTCCATAATAAGGATGCGCTGAGCCCAGCAATTTCGCAACAGTTCCTTCGGGAACTGTTTTCAATTGCGTATACATATTGCTCACTGTTTTATTGTAAGAGCTATTATCCACCAACTTATCTGCCGATTCTGAACCAATCGCTTTTCTGGCGCCGTTATATAACTCCTCATTAAAATCCGATTGTCCTTTGCGATTCATCAAATGCTTCGCCAATAATTTTATGCTGGTTTCTTCAGATACATCTCTCAGCTTGCTGATCGAAGTCAAGTTGTCAAAGGCATTGGCAATGGCATTATAATCGATCCGATTCCCTTCTGCGCTGTTGAGGTTATAGCCACTCACTACGCCCGTGTACAATAAGGTCGTTGATTTGTATTCTAAGGGTTTGTCTTTTACAAGAAAATAAACCCCTATTGCAAGGAGCGCTGGAAAGAACACTAAATAAAAAATATTCTTTCTTAGTACCTGAAGAAATTCTTTAATGTTCATCTTATCTTTTTATGGTAGCTAATTTAACACCTATCAATTCTTCGAAGCTCAGCAACAAAATTTTGTACTCCGTCACCGCTTCCACTTGCGCCGTTTGAGCAGATACCAAGGCATCATTTACTCTGGCCATGTCATCCAGTTGTATACTGCCTTCTCTAAATCTTTTTTCTGCCATTTGAAAAGTAATGTGTGCACTTTCATTACCTGCTGTTCTTATTTTCAATATTTTTTGAGCGGCTATCAGTTGATTGTATTCCTGGATCACCTGACGGGACAACATCATTTCTGTTTGTTCTCTTTTATATTTGGCGGCATCAAGCTCCGCTTTGTCCATGTTTACTCTCGCTTTTCTTGAGGTAAACTCAGACAATGGTATGTTCAAATTGAAACCGTACCTGTATCCATTCAAAATATTATAAGAGTAACCGCCATTTTCACTTCCATAATTGAGTGCCTGGTTTCCCCATGAATAAAAAGCTTGCGCCGATAGCACCCTATGCCATTCTCTTTTCGTAACAGTCAAACTGTTTTTTTGCCTTTCAATAAGCGCTAAATCGTAATTAATATAAGGTGAATTCTTAATGGCAATTTCAATGATTTGATCCAATGGAAGTAACTCCTGCTCTAAGTCCAATGAATCAGCTGCAGCACTGACTGTTTGGTTTTCCGTTGATGGCGCTGTTGTAGGTTGAGCTTTACCCGTTATAAAAGCGGTGCACATTAAAAGTGCAACAAGCGGCACACACTTTTTAAAATTTAAAGTTATTGACATCATTGATTAAACATTTTCTTTCTGCAACAGTGCTGGAACTGTTTTAAGAATAATTCTTATATCGGTTAAGAAAGAATAGTTGCTCGCATATTCATTATCCAATTCGATTCTTTCCTCTTCAGACATATTTCCCTTGCCCCGTTTGTTGACCTGCCACAATCCTGTGATACCGGCGGGAGCGATGAACCGTTGACTATATTTGTCAGTGGTTATTTTCTCTGCTTCGTACAAAGGTAAAGGCCTGTTGCCCACGATGGACATGTCTCCTTTGAGTACGTTAAACAATTGAGGCAATTCGTCGATGCTACTGTTTCGAATGAATTTGCCGACTTTTGTTACACGTGGATCATCTGCAATCTTAATGAAAGTACCGTCCTCCGTATTTTTCTTATGGAGCAAATACATCTTTTCACACACCACCTTATGATCGAGGTGCAGTAAAGATGCACATTCTATATTCATTTCGCTGCAATCTAGGCATTTATCTATAGCAGTTTCCTTTATTGGCTCAACATTTTTTTTGTATTGATTCAGGTGAGCCAATGCCTTGATGTTGGCATCAGCATCCACACGCATGGAGCGAAATTTATAAAAGTTGAAAATTTTAAAATTAGGGCCTGTTCTCTTAGAAATATAAAAAATAGGACCTTTCGACTCTAGCCTGATCAACAGGATAATCAAAAGGATGAAAGGAGAAATCAAAAGTAGTAAAGTCCCTGCAAAGGCAATATCAAATAGCCTCTTCATGATTGGCATTTTAAATTCCCTTACCACTCGATTCTTTAACTCTGTCTTTGCTTGCTGAGTTTTGATCAGGTAATCGAGTCTGTAATGCATTTTTGCTTCCTCGTCGTTGCGCTGAAACAACTCCTTCACTCCACTTTTAAAGGCTTTTGTACGAACGGCATCATTGATTTCCGGTACAATAAACACGACAGGTACGCTCTTGTTAATGGTAGCTTTTAGAAGAATAAGTTGGGCAATAGGAGAACTGAGTTCACCGTCCAGCAGGATTAGGTCAACTTTTTCACCGTCCTCTAAACTTCTAATAATCTCCTTTTCACTACTAAAAGAAACTATCTGGAATATCTCTTTTAAAAAAGAAAAGTCACATTCAGGTACTGGTGCATCAATTTTCAGATAAGCTATTTTTGCTTTCATTTAAACAGCTGCCTTTTCTATTCTTTCAAACCTTTTCAAGATATTGTCTACACGCATTTTCAGCTCAATCGGGTTAAAAGGCTTTAGTAATACGTCTTCTACCCCACCTTGTAGATATTTTATACGGTCAGAACTGCTTTCATTTCCAGAAAGCACAATGATGGGGATGTATCTGAAATAACCGCTGAATTTAAGTTGACAAATGAATGTCCATCCATCCATGCCAGGCATGTTGATATCAGTAACTATAAGGTCAGGAAAATTGCCGGCCTCTAACCAAGCCATTGCATCATCAGCGTTTTTCTTCAAAACAACGGTATGGTCATTCTGAAAGATGCTTTCAATGATATAAAGTATAGATGGAGCGTCATCTACTGCAAGTATAACTTTTCCCATAATTTTGTTATTTAAAGATTTGTACTATTGTGACTCGCCTTTTTATTAAGTTTCGACGAACGATTAAAAGTAAGCTGGTTCTTGCTTCAATTTAAGCAATATCTAGTAAAGTAGGTTACGATTTTGAAGGTTTTTTATCTAAAAATATACTTTGGGAAAATATTGCCCATGAATATTTTTTTTGCTGTTTTAACTAATCAATCTATAAACATTACTTTTCCAAGAAAAAACTCAAAGGAAAACAAATAATTGTTAAACTTTTCCTAAAGTCATTCACTTCATTTAAACCACCTGATCGTTGAAGTCCTCGCCAATAAAGGTCTGTAGAAACTTTCCCCAGATTTAACCTTTCAAACCTGCAGCTGAGCGTTACCATTTGACTAAATAGTTTGCTACAATCGGCACGATTTTTTTTCAGCCTGCCGTATTTACGGACAAACGTTGCGGTCTGGATTTACTACCTCGGGGCTTAATTTGCAGTCATTTACCAAATCTGTTCTATTTTTCTGTTTTTTTTATATCTTTATAACTTAGAACGTTCATTAAGAGCTTTGCTTTTTTAAGGGTTTAAATGTCGAAGTTAAAAAACATCATTAAGCAGCTTTCTACAAAGGATTATACTGCTATATACGAGTCACTCCTCAACAGCAACGCTGAGAAATCTGCCTACTTGTTGAAATTCATGCGCGAGAAGCAACTCTCTGATGCCAAAATCATGGAGGAGCTGGAAGTCAACAATAACGCGTATTATACCCTTCGCTCCCGACTGAATCAAAAAATCGAAGAATACCTCCTGGAGCAAATGGAAAGCCCAAGAACTTCTTTGATCAAGAAAGTGGCCACAATCAATGAAATCATTTTCACTAAGAAAAAGACCATTGCCGTAGCCACCCTTAAAAAACTGGAAAAAGAATTACTGGATTACGACTTGGCCAATGAACTGACCATTGTTTACAAATCCCTAAAAAAATTGCTCATACACAGCCCTGAGGATCATTTTCATTATTCTCAACTGTATAACCGCCACGTGGCTTACATGCTTGCGTTAGATAAATCGGAAGATTTGCTGGCCAACTATTTTAAGAAATACGGTGAATACATGATGGGTTTTGACGAAACAGATAAAATGGGTCTGAACCTCATGCGAGAGGAACTCATCAATGTTTCTAATCTGTATCAATCACACCGTTTATTTGTTTACTCTTCTTTCTTAAACATTTTTCATCAACTGTTCATTGAACCGGAGAAGAAACTGGTCAATGATTTTGAAGAACTGTTTGACAAAATACAATCTACCTTTGATCTGTACTACCTCGATTCATCTTACTACCACTTGATTCTGGTATTGGAGTATTTACGTTTCGAATACTACATCTCTATCGGTGAAAACAAGAAAGCAGAGAAGTATTATGAAGACATCAACGAATCGTTAAGTTCTTTGCTGACTAACTACAGTCTGTATACCGCCTCTCCTAACTTCTTATTGAGTAAGTTAAATTACCATTTGAAGAATAAAACGCAAGTCAGCATTTACGAAGAAAACAAAGGGCTGTTCGAAGACTTTGAAATCAATAAGAAGAACATCAACGAATACCTGATTTATATTCTTTACCGCAGCATCTCTTGTTACCATGCGGATAAGTACGAAGAAGCTTCTAAATGGCTGAATCAATTCCTGAACGATACCAGCATTAAGAAATATCCATACATCTACATGGAGACCAAATTGGTACTGGCTTACCAATATTGTTTGCTGAAGGACCAGGATTTGTTTGGCCAATTAGTAAACAGCATCCAGCGACAAATACGCTTGTTGGGTAAAGAGAATTGTCTTCATGTCGTATTGTTTATCAAAATTCTGAAAGTTTTGATCAGCGAAAACAGAAAAGAGAAAAATAGTAAGTTGTCTTTACTGGTGAAGAAATTCCAAAAATCATTGCCGAATCGTTTCAGTCCACTTTCCTACCTCAACATAGAGGAAAAACTAGGTTAAGTTTTCTAAACGCCCTTCTGTTAAAGTTTCTTCAGGTTTTCCTGACTCAACGGCTTGTTGAGGTATTTTACAATCAATTTATTCTTCTTGGCTTTTTGCATGTCTAACGGATTCAAAGAAGACGTAAGCATGATGATTTTGCTGTGCTCTCTGGTGGACTCCGATAATTTTTCAAACTCGTCCAAAAATTGAAAGCCATCCATAAGAGGCATGTCGATGTCTAAAAAAATAATTTCCGGCAGAAAACCTTCTTTGGATTCTATGGCCAGCTTCTCCATATTTTTTAAAAATTCAATCGCGCTTTTAGCTCCTGTATGTACAAAAATGCGATCACAGATGGATGCGGATTCGATCATCTTTTGATTGATGAGATTATCAATCTCATTATCATCGATAAGCATGATCGAATGGTACTTGTTTTCAGCGTTTTTCACTTGATGATAGGATATATTATATTCTCTGGGCAATTTAAGTATAA
>JAQZBV010000044.1 GCA_029237685.1 Cytophagaceae bacterium
AAGATACTAAAAAAATCACTTCAGCAATAAGCTGTTAACCAATTATAAAGAGTTTTTATGTAGGATTGAAAAGCTGAGTTCAACCAATAAGTGCAACAGGATGGTTTTGTAAAAACTTCATTTGAAGATAAATACCCAAACTTTCTTAGGTTCTATTATTGATCTCCTTTTCTACTCTCCTAATGTCTTTTTTAGTGACCAGATTGAAGTCTGTTTTTTTAGGATAGAATAATCTTATCACTCCATTTCTGTGGCAGAATACGCTTACTCAAGCAATCTTTTTTAAAGCTTCCCTGGATATCTTAATGATTTAACCTCAATAACTCTTTGCCTTAACTTGAAAAAATAAGCTTCTACATAGTAATATAAAAAGAAACAGATTGACAAACTCAACACAAGACTAAAGGTGCTTAAAATAAAATGATATAGTATATCAGACATAGAGAATCGTATAATTTTCAATAGCTGTTCACAGATATAATAAGCCACCAAATGAAATAAATAAAGTCCATACGTATATTTTCCCCATTCTGATAACCTCTTTATCTGACCGAGCGGCAAAGGTACTTTTTTATAAAAACATTGTGTAGCCAGTATAAATGCAAAGAAACAAATGCTGTAAAGTCTATTGATAACTGAGGAAAGAAAATACTTTTCATCATGAATAAAAACCAGCAAGAGCACGCCAAAAATATAATAGGCGTATATATGCTTTCTATTTATCCTGTTGATAAGAGTCACAAAAGATGCGTTATAGATAGCATAGTATGCCACTAATGCCCCTATCGCTAAATCTCCCATCACAGCAAAGGTATGATAATAGGATACGTAATAATCATCTAAATACACGATTCTAAATAGTATACAGGTGACAAAAATCATATAGATGATAGACTTATAAAACTTAGAAGGCAATGCCCAAAATAACAGCGGCCATAATAAGTAAAATTGTTCCTCTATTGCCACAGACCAAGTGATCCCTTGAAAAGAGACTCCGTTAGCCATACAATTTTTTACTACATAGATCGAATCAAAATTTGACAAAAAGGTGTAGTAATAGATGGGAGAAGCACAAGTATAGTAATCCAGATGAAAGACATATACCTTTAATAATGGATATACAATAAACCCAAATAAAATAAGTAAGTAGTATAAGGGCCATATTCTAAAAACTCGTTTGATATAAAAATTTCCTAGATCAAGTTCATTTGTGTTTTTGATTTCATATAAAATTTGATAAGTAATTAAAAAACCACTTAACACAAAAAACACAGAAACCCCCATGCCTCCGTTATAAAAAAAGAAATGTAAAATCTTTATGATCCATTTATTCTCTATACCAAAGGCGTCGATCATTTTTTGATACGTGTGTGCAAAAAATACAAACAAAAAAGCTATAGACCTTAAAGCGTCTAAGTTTTGAAAATACAATTTGTTTGTCGATAGATTAGAATTCATATTATTACTCTACTGCTACTATGAGATTGCTGTGAATATAATCCAATTTCTGCTAAAAATGATTCGTCACTCCGCTGTTTCCACTTCGCCATTTTTAGCTGAAAACATACTTTATAATGACTATTACCTATCATTTGTTTTCCGACTAGAATAGCGCAATAATCCTCTACACTAATAAGTATAATGCTTACAGGATTAAAAATATGTGTTTTTTAGATGAAGTTCCATTCAAGAGGGATTCGCTTTTCGCTATGCTGTATAGGGATCTTTTATAAATTCCATCAATTCTACATAACTGCAGGGTTCAACCAATAAGGGCAACAGGATGGGTTTGTAAAAATACTTCATTTGAAGATAAATGCCCAAACTTTCTTACGGGTCTATTATTGATCCCCTTTTACTCTCCTAATGTCTTTTTAGTGATCAGATTGAAGTCTGTTTTTTTAGGATAGAATAATCTTATCACTCCATTCTATTTTCAATAGCTCCTTTTTACTGTGACGTACGCTTTAATTACCTACTGATAGTGTTTTTATTCACTCCCAATAGATCTGCTACAGCTGTTTGGCTTTTCCCAACTTTTAAATACACTTCAAGTTTGTATCTTTGTTCCTGGGTGAGCTGGTAGTATCTGTTTTTTGTCATGTTGCAATGCAAAGGGAGTACTATTTAGCCCATCCTTCCGGGAAGTAGTGAAGCGAAGGCATAGCCGAAGCGGAACGGAATCCCCGAGGGATGGCTCCTTTGTTGCACTTATCACTTGAACTTACAAAAATCAAATTTACATGATTGCCTATACTCATCCTCCTCACAAAACGATTCGAATTGGTCACAAAGAAATCGCTTCTTTTATCTCTCATGCAGATGAAAACATCGATTGGCAAACCGTGGAGTCCTTCGGAGAGGAATGGGGGAAATTTCATGAGTTTAGCGATAGCGAAATCAATAGAATGGGCGACCAGTACTTTGATATAGTTGATGATAAAATATTGAATAGCTCTTCTTCCGTATTAGATGTGGGTTGCGGATCGGGTCGTTGGTCTCGTTATATCGCGAAGAAAGCAGGCGCTGTAGAAGCGGTAGATCCGAGCAATGCGGTATACCAGGCTTTAAAACTGACAGAAGAGTTTGATCACGTAAGAGTGACTCAGGCATCGGTAGATTCTATTCCTTTTGCCGATGAATCGTTTGATCTTGTCTTTAGTTTGGGGGTATTGCACCACATCCCTGATACAGCGGATGGCATTCGAAAATGTGTTTCAAAAGTTAAAAAAGGAGGCCACTTTCTGGTCTATTTATATTATGACCTGGATCAGCGTGGCGTGCTCTTCCGTGCCTTGTTTTTTCTTTCTAATATCTTACGCTTAGTGATCTGTAAATTACCGGGACCGATCAAACGTTTTTTTTGTGATGCCCTGGCCGTATTGATTTACCTGCCCTTTGTATTATTTACCAAGTTGGTTACGGCAATTCTGGGCCCAAACAACAAAGTCATTGCACATATTCCATTGTCGTATTATCAGGACAAATCGTTTCAGGTTATTCGTAACGATTCTTTGGATCGCTTTGGCACGCCGCTGGAACGAAGATTTACAAAAGTGGAAATCCGAAGCATGCTCGAAGCGGCAGGTTTAACGGATATTGTATTCTCAACAGACGAGCCCTATTGGCATGCAGTAGGTAAAAAGAATTAAGCAATGGCATGCTTCAAAATAGACAGATAGGTATCTCTGTTAGCATGGATAGAATAGTTTTTTTCTACATGTTCTCTGGATTTACTCCCCATGCGCTTTCTTAAATCGTTGTCAATAATCAACTTTTCTATAGCAGTATACCATTCGTCTTCTGTCTTTACCAGGAAGCCTGAAACTCCATCTTCTATCACCCGAAAATTAGCGCCAACGGCTGTTGCCACGGTAGGTATACCAAGCGCCATGTATTGCAAAGCTTTTAATCCGCTTTTGCCCAATACCCATTCTTCATCGGGCAAAGGGTATAAGCCAATGTCTATTTTTTGGAGGTCTTTTATTTCTGATTCTCTGTTCCATGCGATGGCTTCAGAGGCCAGGTTGTTAAACTGAAACGAGGCATCTCCAATCACGAGTATACTGAAATTGTATTTAGCTTTTAGTTTTCGCAGGGGAGCCTCCAGTAATTTAAGATACTTGGATGTACTGTGGCTGCCACTCCAGCCGATGACCAGCGGACTTTCATTAGAATAAGCATTTACAGGGAGGTAAGTTTCAGTATTAATGGTAGAAGAAATGTCGGTAGTGTGTGAAGTAAACCGTCTGGCATAGTTGTCAAGAAAAGGCGTACAGGTGATTACATGCTTAGCTTTTGTCATGAGGTATGACATCTTAGTTTTCCCTTTTAAAGGGGCTATAAATGCATTGGACTTGCTTGCCGGCGCGAGGAAGACAAGGTCATCAATGTCATACACGATGCGGCGATTCACAAGTGTATAAAAAAATTCAAAGACCGGAAGGCCAAAAGGCGTCACCCAAAGAAAGATATATACCCCATCATAAAAAGGAAGACGAAAGAGATCGAAGATCCTTTTTCCGTAACCAAACAATGTCCAAAAAGTTTTTTCAAGGTAATGACCTTTTTTATAGACAATATCTTGAAATCTTCTGGTCATGAAAGAAGAAACTGTAATCTCTATGCCATTCGCTCTGAAGTAATCAAAGTATTGTTCATATTTCAATCGTTGTCCCGGAACAATATCTTCAGGGTGTGGACAGATAACAATTACTTTCTTCATTTTGGTCAAAATAGTAGGGTGTTAAGGTACAAATATAAGCGAAATTCTATAGAAGACGATTCTTCTGTATTGAGTAGGTTTTATGTAATAAACTCCGAAACAGGTGTTTATTATTTCCACCAAAACGAATAATCTGCCATGATTTCGTTAAATTTGACTTATAACTTCTGTTGCTGTGTCACAAGGAATTTTTATTATCTCGCTTGATTTTGAACTCTTTTGGGGAGTAAAAGATCATCGTACGATAGCTTCTTATGGCAAAGCCATACTGGGTGGGCGGACTGCAATTGTTGATATGTTAGACGTTTTTGCCAAAGAGAAAATACACGCAACATGGGCGATAGTTGGAATGTTGATGTATGATAACAAGAAAGAATTGGTTAAAGGCTTACCTGACAAGAAGCCACAGTATAGAAACTCGCTGCTTTCCAATTACAAGGGATTGGAAGAGGTAGGTGCTGATGAAACATCTGATGCGTATCATTTTGGAAAAACACTGGTAGACAAGATTGTTCATACACCTTATCAGGAAGTCGCTAGTCATACCTTTAGTCATTATTATTGTTTGGAAGAAGGGCAATCAAAAGAAGATTTTCAAGCCGATACGTCGGCATGGGTTGAACGATGCCGTCAATTGAGTATAAAACCGCAGTCTATAGTTTTTCCTCGCAATCAGTACAATCTTTCTTACTTGTCAGTTTTGAAGGTTCAAGGCTTTTCTTCTTTTAGAGGGAACGAATCTCATCGATTGTATGAGGCGAGATCAAGAGCACATGAAAGCACGGGCAGGAGAGTGATGCGCCTTTTGGATAGCTATTTAAACCTGTCTGGGCATCATACCTACGGTATCTCTGATTTGGAAAAGGAAGAAGGAATGTTGAACATCCCTGCCAGTCGCTTCTTGAGACCTTATCATGCGGCCCTTTCTTTTTTGGAACAAAGGAAAATCAGCCGCATTAAAAAATCGATGAAACATGCCGCTCAAAAAGGAGAAATATTTCACTTGTGGTGGCATCCGCATAATTTCGGTACACATCCTGAACAGATGATGAAGCAACTAAGAGAGATTGTTGCATACTATAAAATTCTTGAGAAAAAGTATAACATGAAATCGTTAACCATGTCGGAAGTGGCAAAAGAATACAACCAATTAGGCAAAGCATGAAAATCAAAGTGTTGTTCGTTGGCGTAGATTGCGATACCAGCAGGATGATTTATCATGCGATGAAAAAGGATTGGCAAATCGAGCGCGTCATTTTCGAGCAACCTGTTTCTACAAAGACCAAGATTAAATTTAGACTTAAAAAACTTGGAGTGCTTACCGTAATAGGAGAGGTATTGTTTAAACTATTTGTTGATGCCTTGATTGCTCCATTCTCAAAGAAGAGAAAGAAAGAAATTATAAGCCAGGGAAATTATTCACTTGATCCTGTACCTGCTTCTCAACTGATCCAAGTAAACGATGTCCATCAAGGTGATTGGAGTACATGGCTTTCTTCTTTTCAACCTGATCTGATTTTAATCAACGGAACCAGGATATTAAAGAAATCACTACTCGACCAATTTTCTGTACCTGTCGTTAATATTCATGCTGGAATTACACCAATGTACAGAGGTGTGCATGGCGGCTATTGGGCACTGGCCAACAATGATAATAATAACTTTGGATCAACCATCCATCTTGTAGATACAGGAGTAGATACCGGGCAGATTTTAAAGCATGTACCCGCTCACCCTACTTCAAGAGATAATTTCTATACCTATCCATACCTGCAGTTTGCTGTATCCATTAAAGAACTTTATCAGGTAGTGGATGAATATTTATCTGTCGATAAAGATAAACCCAGGCCAATAAGTACAATGAATGGGGCCTTTTCAAAATTATGGTTTTATCCCACGATATTTGAGTATATTTATTTTAGAATCACCAAAGGAATCAAGTAGCCCGTATGATAAATCAACCTGTTAAACTGGATCAGATCGATAAGCATATCCTTGAGATTTTGCAGGCCAATGCGAAGATTACAAATTCGCAATTGGCTACAGAAATAGGATTGTCTCCCGCACCTACACTGGAACGTGTGCGTAAATTGGAGAATGGAGGCTTGATCAAAAGCTACCATGCAGAAATTGATGTCAAGCAAATGGGCTTAGGTACAGGGGTATTTGTATTGATTTCCCTTTCGGCGCATAAGAAAAGTCAGATCATGTCATTCGTAGACAAGATCAATAAGATACCTGAGGTCATAGAATGTCACCACATCACAGGTTCAGGAGATTTTCTATTGAAAATTTTGACCAGAGACATCAGTTCTTACCAGCAATTGATTTTAAATACCCTGGCTGACATTGATGAAATCGGAAACATGCAATCCATGATGATTTTATCAACCTTTAAAGAATCTAAGGTAATGCCGATATAAGAGAAATCGATCAGTAGATTACTGAATCATTCCAGGAGCCAGCACTTGATAACAAATCCTTTTTTCGTTAACTTGATACAATCGTGACACAAAAAGGTAATAGAGTAAAGCGTTTCTGCCAGGAGAAGGAAACTCCATTCTTTCTCTTAACTTTTCCAATTGAATACATAACTTAAATATACTTTCTTAATTGCGTGCAGATGTTCAATAAATTGTTTTTAAAAACCCTCCGGTTTTGGGCGCTTTTATTACCTGATTACTTTAAGTATAAAATCCTCCATTTTATATACCATAGTAAAGCTATTAATAATGTTTCCGTTGAGGTATCAATATTTAATGGCAGCAGGATGCTTTTAACACCAAGAGATTGGGTACAATCGCACATCTTTGTCTTTAATGCCTATGAAAAAGCAGAATCTGATTTTATCCTGTCCTTATTGAGCAACCAGGATACATTTATTGATATTGGGGCGAACGTTGGCTACTATTCTATGCTTGCTTCAAAAAAGATCACAAAGGGTAAGATATATTCATTTGAACCAGAGATTAATAATTATCAAAGACTGAAGGACAACATCAAACTCAATGGTGCACTAAACATTACGGCAGTACATAAGGCTTGTTCTGATCAAAACGGAATGGTCGTATTATCCGTAGCGAAGGATGACAACAAAGGATTGAATAGTATTTTTTTATCGGACGAATATAAAAGTCACACGCAGGAAATTGAAGCTGTAACGTTGGACTCTTTTGTGAAATCAAATAACATCTCCAACATAAGCCTTATTAAAATGGATGTTGAAGGAGCTGAGTTTATTGCTTTAAAAGGAATGAAAGAGGTGCTGACGAATTTAAAGCCAGCCCTGGTCGTCGAAATTGTTAAAAACAACCTGGAAGCAGCAGGAACAAGTGTGGAAGAATTTTATACTTATTTGTATCGCCTGGGTTATAAGTCGTACCAAATTGATGGGAAGCATGGACTTATCCCCGCACATAATAATGAAGAAGGAAGACTGATTTATTTTCGATATGAAAAGTAAAGGATAGAATCGTGGAGTTAAAAAACAAAATCACTTTTTCATTCTTATGGAATATATTATTAATGGGAATAAGTTTTCTTAATAATATATTGATCACACACATTTTACTGCCAGAGGAGAGAGGAGAATATGTTTTTTTTATTTCCAATGCGACATTGCTTAATACTATCCTGTCTATTGGATTATTCAGCTCGGTCGTATATTTTGGGAGCAGTCAAAAAGCAAATATCAATAGAATGTTTTTTTCTATGTCCCTGCTTTTTTTATCCTTGGTGTTCATTACATTCTTTGTAGTTTATTTTGGAGAACACTTTACTTCCTTTTCTTTTCTATTTAGTTCTGAGAATCTTCTATACTTAATTATTGTAAATGTATTTTTTACGCTGTTTAGCTCGTTGCTTTCAAGCATACTGTTGAGTCAGCAAAAAATTAACGAATTCAATATTGTACAATTAATCTCACCTGTACTGATGGGATTGCTGTTCATTATTTTTCAGTTTAAAGAAGGTAGCTATGATGCAGATTATTTAGTAAAGCTGTATACCGCTTCCCTCTTTTTTACTCTGCTGGTGGCCATTTATTTTGTTTTTATAAAACATCGACTGGTGGCGCTGGAATGGCATGTGTTGAATTTTAATGAGTTCAAAGCCATACTCGCTTTTGGACTATTTAATTTCGTAAGCGATATCGTTCAGTTTTTAAATTATAGAATTGATTATTGGTTTGTAAAGCTTTATGTATCCAGTGAAGCATTGGGTATCTATTCGTTCTCAAGCATTCTTTCTCAACTGATATGGGTATTACCTTCTGCAATCTCTACGGTTTTATTTCCTTGGGTAGCATCGCTTGGACAACAGCATGAGAAAAAAGAAGAAATCATGTTGATCGCTAAAATAATTCTCTTAATCTGTTTAATAGGAGGGCTATTAGGAATTGTTTTATTGAAAATTTTTATCCCTATATTTTTCAGCTTGAAATATGCAGATGCGGTTTTTTACTATTCGATCTTGATCATAGGTACCATACCGTACTGCTATAGTAAACTCTATGCTTCGGTAATTGCAGGCATGAATAAAATATCAGTTAATTTTAAGGCATCCCTTTTGGGCTTTTGTATTACTTTAGTTTTGAACTTCACCCTTACAAAATATTACGGCGCGATTGGAGCTTCAGTAACTTCTGTAATTTCTTATATCGCCTCTACATTAGTGATTGTGTTGTTTATTTCCCGAGAGTGGAATGTCTCTGTATTCAAGATGTTCTGGATCGATCGTAACGATATAAAGTATTTGGCAACTAGGTTAAAAAAGAAATCCATATAAGATGCATGTTCTAATCGTCAGTTCAGAAGAATTATATCAGGACAACGTCATGCCTTCGGTCTTTGAATTGTCTCAGGCAAAAGCCTTAAGGCTGAAAGGAGTGAATGTCGCCATACTTGCTGTTAATATTCCTTATACATACATGGGATTATTGAAGCGTATAGTGTCCGCTTTGTTAGGAATTCGAAATAGGAATTCGAAATATGCTTTCCCTTTTCTGACTTTGTTGAAGTTATTCCTTAAAAGATCCTGGAACTATATTTCAAGAAGTAACTATACTTTCAGCAAGACTGTTGTTGAAGGGGTAGACGTTTACTCCACTGAAATCATTCCTTTCACTTCTGACTACAAGATTGAAATTTTTATTAGCACATGGGAAGAGGCTGCACATAAGCTCCTGCAGTTCTATATAGCTCAGATGGGTCGCCCTGATATTATTCATGCACACAGCAGATTTTTATATGCGGGGCATTTTGCGTATACGATCAAGCAACAGTTAGGAATTAAATATGTATTGACTGAACATTCAACATATTATACAAATAAAACGTTTTCTTCTGTGGTGGTGGAATATATACGGGAAATGATTTTAGGTGCAAGTCAATATATAATAGTAGGTGAATCAATTGTTCCACATATTAAAAAGAAGACAGGATTGATTGATTTGAAATATGTCATAGTGCCGAATATCATTGACATACAATTTGAAAGCTCACCCATACAGAGACAACCCTATGAATTGCAGAACCCATTCTGCATCATTAATGTTGCTTCTCTAAATCCCAATAAGAAGCATGATATTTTGATCAAAGCATTTGCTAGAAGTTTTAAAAGTGATAAGCATATAAAACTTAAATTGGTGGGAGAAGGATTAGAAGAAGGATTGAGGGCCTTGTGTAAAGAAGAAGGAATAGAAGATAGTGTGATTTTTACAGGCAAAATATACGATAAGCAATTGTTGATTGCAGAGTTGGATCATGCTCAATTCTTCGTTTTGTCGAGTGCAGTGGAAACTTTTGGAGTGGTTGTGATCGAGGCACTTTCCAGAGGACTTCCTGTAGTTTCCACTAAGTGTGGCGGTCCGGAATCTATTATTGATCCTGAGAATGGTATACTGGTAGATAAGACAGAGGAGGCATTGAGCCTTGGCCTGGATAAGATGTATAATGAATACACCCGTTATAATCGTTCTTTGATTCGCGAACAGGCCATAAAAAAGTATGGCAATGAAGCTATCAGTAACCGTCTCATAGCTATTTATGAAGCAGTGATATGATTTACAAGGAATTATTTTTTCTTCTTTTTCTTCAGCTCACTCTTCTTTGCTGCTAAATAAGCTTTCGCTTCTTTATGCAATTCATGGTCATTGTCGGAGTTGTCCAGAATGACCTGGTAATATTGTTTAGCTTTATCAAAATCTTGTTCTTCATTGGCTATTCTTGCGAGTTCAGCAGTAGCAAACAAATAATAATTCATTTCAGTAGCTTCTGATTGTTCGGCAAATACTCTCGCTTTTTCGAAGTAGATCTTAGCTTTTTGCTTGTCGTGGTAATAATACTTGTTGATATGCCCCAAAAAGAAACTGGCATAACGACCGGAGATGGCTTCATAACCGGGCATGCCGATGTTTTGTTTGTAAAGAATATCCAAAGAGATCTTTTCCGTTTCCAGCCATTTGCCTTGTGAAAAAGACAAGCGCGCATGCATCCTTTGAAAATAAGGATTGTCAGGGAAGGTGGTTCCAAGGTATTGTGCCGTAGGGTAAGCCAGATCTTCTCTGTTTTCTTCGTTATAATAGATACGCATCAGAAAGTATTGAGCTTCTGTACGCGTATAAAAAGCGTTGTAGGCAACTTGCTTCAGTTGCTTTACACCAAGGTTCTTATCGCCCTTTGGGAAAAAAGCAAGAACAGGTCTCAGTAGGGTATATTCTTGTTTGATCCATTCTGCGTAATAATTAAAAAGGGCATCACCAAAAACAAACTCGGGGCTTAAGTCAGACCTGCCTTTGAATTTGAATAAATATTCCAAGGCATTGTTACCTGCTCCTGCAGCCTTCATGAAAGAATGTTGTTCGGCATAATACCTGCCTTTGAAACCATAAGTGGCGGCCAGGATAAAGGCAATTTCTTCGTTGTCTTTGTCTTCTTTAAAAGCTTTCTCTCCCTTTTCAATGGCCAGGTCTGTGTATTTGAAAAAATCACCGACATAACGTTCTGTGAATTTATCATTTTCCAAATCGGGCATCATTTTCCACCAATTGCTTAAAGCCATTAAAAAATAGGGCATGGGATGCTCAGGATAACGCTCCTGAAATTCCATGAATTTTGCTTCGGCTTCTACAAACTTAAAATTGTACATGGCATTCAGCGCATCCGTGGACTCCAATTGTATGGCATCATTGGTCAATAGCAATACGCGCTCTTTTTTCTGAGCGTGTGCAGCCAGTTGGAAGATGATCAGGAATACAAGTGCGAAACGCAATCTCATGGTTTTATTTTCTACTCTATTCAAATATAACGATATTGTGCTTTCTTATACAAGAATTACTCCTTAGGCCATCAGTATCATGGTAATCTTGTAAATCATTCGTTTGTTATATACGAATGATTTCAATAAGTGATGGAGATGTTTTATAGTTCATAGTAAACGTAGAGTTAACCATAACGATATGGATTTGTTGCAAAAATTATGCGCTTTACAAGCGCCTTCGGGTGAAGAAGGTAAGGTTAAATCTTTTTTACTCGATTATCATGCTCAAAATAGTGGACATTGGAAAGTGAGCCCTGAGATCGTTGCCGGTGACTTTCAGGATTGTATGATCTGGAAATTTGGCGCACCGCGTACCGCTGTGTTTGTTCATATGGATTCTATCGGCTTTACGGTACGCTACGATAACAAACTGGTTCCTATTGGTTCCCCACATATCGAACAAGGTGATTGGTTGGTGGGGCAAGATGGGGAAGGTGCGGTAGAAGGACAGGTTTACCTGAATGAGGAAGAGGAATACCAGTTTAAGTTTTACAGAACGATAGAGCGAGGTACTTCTTTAACCTTCAAACCGAAGTTTATAGAAGACGAAGATTCTGTACAATGCTGCTACATGGACAATCGTTTGGGACTTTATGTGGCGCTAAAATTGGCGGAGACATTGACTGATGGATTGATCATTTTTTCTTCGCAGGAAGAACACAGTGGAGGTTCTGTACCTTTCTTGGCTAAATATGTGTATGAAAAATGTGGGGTAAGTAAAGCCTTGATTTGTGACATTACCTGGGTAACAGAAGGAGTGGAGCACGGCAAAGGTGTCGCTATTTCTATGCGTGACCGCCTGATACCACGCAGAACCTGGATCAACGAACTGGTTACGTTGGCTAAAACATCGGGCATTCCCTTTCAACTGGAAGTAGAAGGCTTTGGATCCAGCGATGCCAGAGAATTGCAGTCTTCTCCCTATCCCTTCGATTGGTGTTTCGTAGGCGCTCCGGAGTCTGGTGTCCATAGCCCCCGGGAAAAGGTATTTAAGGCAGATATTCAATCCATGATCGATTTATACCGGTATTTCATGGAAAAACTGTAACAGAAAACTGAGAACTGATAACTGAAAACAGATAATCAGCTCAGTTTTCAGTTCTCAGTTTTCAGTTCTCTACCTCTCCGTGTATGTATTTTTACAAAAATAAGTGCTTCAATCCCATTAGATTTCGTATTTTTGTCCCCTCATAAATTTTATTTCTAGACTATGTTGAACATTGTTTTGTTTGGCCCTCCGGGAGCCGGAAAAGGAACTCAAAGTGAAAAAGTGATTGCTAAATATGCTTTAACACACCTTTCCACAGGAGATATTTTCAGAGAAAATATTGCGAACGGTACGGACTTGGGTAAAAAAGTAAAAGAATACACCGAGAACGGTTTACTGGTGCCGGACAGTGTAACGATAGACATGCTGAAGTCTGCCATGGACGGACACAAAGGTGCCAAAGGATTTATCTTCGATGGCTTTCCAAGAACAGTAGGTCAGGCGGAAGCACTAGACAACATGCTGGCAGCATCGGGATCTAAAATTTCTACTGTTGTGGCTTTGGATGTCAACGAAGGAGAATTGAAAAAAAGAATCGAAGAAAGAAAAAAAGTGTCGAATCGAGCGGATGACGAGGAGTCTAAGGTTTTGAAGCGCATCGACGAATATTTCAGCAAAACGGTTCATGTATTGCCGTACTACGAAAAACAAGGCAAGCTGCACAAAGTAAATGGTATAGGAAATATCGAGGAGATTTTTACTGCCATTACTACAGTTATTGACGCATCAAAATAAAAAATAGTGGTCAGTGATCAGTGGTCAGTGATCAGTAAAAAATACTGTAAATACTGACCACTGATCACTGACTACTGACCACTAAACAAATGGCTTCATCAAACTTTATAGATTACGTAAAGATTTACTGCAAATCGGGAGCTGGCGGTGCCGGCTCTTCGCATTTTCTCAGAGATAAACACAGCGCACAGGGCGGCCCAGACGGCGGTAATGGAGGGCATGGTGGACATATCATGCTCAAAGGAAATACGCAGCTGTGGACTTTGCTGCACTTAAAATACCGCAAGCACGTTTTGGGAACCGATGGCCAAAATGGTATGCCGGCTAGAAGAACAGGTGCTGATGGCGAAGACGAAATCTTGGAAGTGCCTTTAGGTACCATTGCAAGAGATGCCGAAACAGGTGAAGTGCTGATGGAAATCACTCAGGACGGGCAATTGGAGATTCTTGTTCCCGGCGGACTTGGTGGTTTGGGTAATGAAAATTTTAAAACTTCTACCAATCAGGCCCCGCAATATGCGCAGCCCGGACAACCGGCCACAGAACGTATCATCGTGCTGGAGCTAAAAGTACTGGCAGATGTGGGTTTAGTAGGTTTTCCTAACGCAGGTAAATCAACTTTACTTTCTGTGGTTTCAGCGGCCAAGCCGGAAATCGCAGATTATCCTTTTACTACCTTAGTACCAAATCTAGGAGTGGTGCAATACCGAGATTACAAATCCTTTATCATGGCGGATATTCCTGGGATCATCGAAGGGGCTGCGGATGGCAAGGGTTTGGGGACTCGATTCTTAAGACACATCGAACGCAATTCCATTTTGTTGTTCATGGTTCCTGCCGATTCTAGTGATATCGCAAAAGATTATGAAATTCTATTAGGAGAACTTCAAAAGTATAATCCGGAATTATTACATAAAAAACGAATCCTGGCGATCTCGAAATCTGACATGCTGGACGATGAATTGGAAGAAGCGATGAAAAAGGAATGTCCAAAGGGTATTCCGGTATTGTTCATCTCTTCGGTTACAGGCAAAGGCATTCAGGCCTTAAAGGATTTGATCTGGAAAGCGATTAATAGCCAATAGCGCCAAAATGTCAGCAATAAACGGACTGGCAAAGTAATTGATAAACATGAATACCCTTTAGATCATGGGAATCACTGGGATCTGGGTTTAAGAAGAATATTACAAAAGCAATACATCATGCAAGACAATAAAGGAGAGCACGGGATCAATGAAAACGAAGTCAATGATTCAATAGAAAATCAGGAAATTCCGGCAGAAGAGACGACTGAAACACAAGAAGCAGCTTTGGACCCCCTTCAAAAGGTAGAGTTGGAGTTGACTGAAATGAAAGACAAGTACATCCGTTTGTACTCCGAATTTGAGAATTTCAGAAGAAGAACTTCCAAAGAGAAGATGGATCTTGTCAAAACGGCAGGTGAAGATGTCATGATTGCTGTTCTTCCCGTTTTAGATGATTTTGAAAGAGCATTAAAAGCTATCGGTACCGATGAGTCCACAAAAGCCATCAGAGAAGGTATTGAGTTGATCTACCACAAAACATTAAAAACTCTTCAATCAAAGGGGCTGATAAAAATGGAAGCAGTAGGCAAAGCTTTTGATAGTGACCTGCACGAAGCCATTACACAGATTCCTGTTACTGACGCCAAGCAAAAAGGTAAAGTAGTAGATGAAGTGGAGCCCGGTTATTTTTTAGGGGAAAAAGTTATTCGTTTTGCAAAGGTGGTCATAGGAGCATAGTTAGTCATGGCAAAAAGAGATTATTACGAAATATTAGGTGTAGCGAGAGGCGCTTCCGCAGAGGACGTGAAGAAGGCATATCGTAAACTCGCGATTAAATATCATCCCGATAAAAATCCTGATGATCCTTCAGCAGAAGAAAAATTCAAAGAAGCTGCAGAAGCTTATGAAATATTAAGTAGTCCTGAAAAACGCCAGCGCTATGACCAATACGGTCACCAAGGCAGTCAAGGCGGTTTCGGCGGAGGTGGCAGCATGAACATGGAAGATATCTTCTCTCAGTTCGGTGACATCTTTGGCGGCGGTTTTGGCGGAGGAAGCTTCGGCGGCGGCGGTGGACGTGGTCAGCGTAAAGGATCTAATCTACGCATCAAATTGAAGCTCGACCTGGAGGAAGTCGCCAATGGGGTAGAGAAAAAAATAAAAGTTAAAAGACAAGTAGCCTGCGATCATTGCCGTGGCAATGGTTCAAAGAATGGTACTTCGTTGAAAAAATGTACGACGTGTAACGGTACCGGTCAGATTCGCAAAGTAGTCAATACAATGTTGGGTCAAATGGTTTCGGCTACCACTTGTACTACCTGTAATGGGGACGGACAAATGGTTTCCGAACGTTGTGATTATTGTCACGGAAACGGTACAAGCGAAAAAGAAGAACAAATTTCTATCAAGGTACCAGGCGGCGTAGCAGACGGCATGCAATTGTCGATGAGTGGCAAAGGAAATTACCCGCGAGGTGGTGGCATTCCAGGTGATTTGATCATTTTGATTGAAGAACAAGAAGACGAAATACTGAAACGTGACGGCTTAAATATTATTTACGATTTGTACATCAGCTTTACTGATGCGGTATTCGGTTCATCATTAGAAATTCCAACCATTGATGGTAAAGTGAAAATCAAAATCGAACCGGGTACGCAAAGTGGAAAAATATTACGATTGAAAGGCAAAGGAGTGAAGGACCTCAACGGTTACGGCAAAGGAGATCAGCTCATTTACGTCAATGTATGGACACCACAAGCGTTGAACAAAGAAGAGAAAGAGCTCATGGAAAAAATGAAAGGTTCTGAAAACTTTAAGCCCAATCCTGGCAAGAACGATAAAGGCTTCTTTGAAAAAATGAAGGAGTTTTTTTAAAATAGAGACTGCATCCAATCATCATAGCGAAGCTTTTGTTCATCAGAGGCTTCGCTGTTTTTTTTCACACGGGTTACAGGCCAGTAATCATGCCCCTCTTCTACAACAATAGCAAAGGTAATTGTTCGCCCTTTCCTCCACACTTGGAAAGACGGATGATGAGATTTAATCAGTTCTGCTTGCAAAGCCTCTGTCGTATTTACAGCGACAGCATTTACCGATTGTATCACGTCATCTGCCATAAAAAAAAGAGAGGCAGGAGAACCTTCTTTCAATTTCGTAATTTCAAGTTTGGTGTTTGACGGTTTTAGTTTTATCCCTAATAAACGTTCGTGAACATAAGGAGAAGAAATGGAGGTAACAGAAATGCCAAACTGCTCCAAGGCGCCGCTTACATAAGTATCTACTGAATGTCCCGTTATGCAATGCTCCCAGAATGCTTTTTCTTCGGCTCCAAGAAGTGAACGAATGTCTTTTTGCAAAGACTCTTCGGTGTAACCCATTCCTTGGAGCGCCTTTTCCTGATAAAGTGTTCTCATCAGATTGAAAATAGATTGTTTGGGATTTGCTAAACGAATGTTCAAATCCAATGCAATGGCAGAAAGCGCTCCAGCCACATAGATAGAGACTTTGTAGTCGGCAGAACTTCCTATATAACCATCCACCCATAAATCGAAAGAGGAATCGGATAAGGACAAACGCTCTAACCCTTTATGCTGACGATGACGGTTAAGCCATTGTTCGATCTCCAATAAAAAGCGCTCTTCCGTAAAGAACCCACTTTTGCGTAGGAAGTATTCTCCCAGGTAAGTGGTGATGCCTTCCGCTACAAAGCCTGTTCTAAAATAATTTTCTTCATACAGGCGATAAGGCAATAGCTCCGAAGGCCTGATTTTACAGATGTTCCAGGCATGGTATAATTCATGAGAGGAGATGCTGATCAGTTCTTCATATAAATGAGGTTTTGCAAGATCTTCTGCGGGACCCAGCGTAATGACTGTCGACTGTTGATGCTCTACTCCGTGATAATGGGTAAAAGGAAGGAGTAGTAATAGGAAGTGGTATTCCTTTTCGGGAAACGTTTCCATGGCTGCGACCTGAACATCAGTAAAGGCGGTGAAATGTTTCAGCAGCATCTCTTTATCGTAGGCAACTGCTCCGTGTGTCCAAATATGATAGGTCGTATCGTCCACTTGGTATTGCTGATGGGCTTGTTGCTTGGAAATAAAGAAAGGACTATCAGCCAAGCGGAAATAATGTTCTGCTGATGCCGTCCCTTTACTAAAGGAAAGATTACTCGCTACCGAAGAAGTATCCGGGAGGTTCAGGCTCAAGGAACAAGGCTCTTCTTCACGACCTTTGACATAAAACAAGCAGTTGATCGGATTGATATAGATAAGAGTATCATCGATCCAGGAACCTCCGGCATCGAATTGAGTGCAGGAGTATTCGTAACAGATTTCTATCCGCCCTTCCATTGCATCAGAAATCGACCAGGTATTACGCGCCGTTTTGGTGATAGGCAAGCGTTGTTTGTTGCGGCCATAAGCCTTTACTCCAAAGATATTCCTGGCATAGGTCTGAAACTCGTACCTGCCCGGTCTCCAGGCAGGTAGTCCCAATTCGACGATTTGCTCGCCCTTTACCTCAAAAAAGAGCCTGATTTGGATGTTTTGGCTCATGCGATTGGTACAGGAAATCGTATATTGGATCATGATTGGGGCTTTTTCTTTAGCAAATAAGCGTTTCCTGATTAATTTTTCAAAATTGTTTTGAAAATGTACGCAATTAAGTTAGTTTTGCACCCCTACTTTATGTGAATAGAGAAAGGTAGTTCATACGCTCACAATATTAAAGAAATACCAATATGAAAAGGACATTCCAACCTTCGAATAGAAAAAGAAAGAACAAGCACGGTTTCATGCACAGAATGGAAAGCGCTAACGGAAGAAGAGTTATCGCTGCGCGTAGAGCTAGAGGCCGTCATAAATTGACTGTTTCTTCTGAGAAGCATTCTAAGTAATCCTTGCGTTCCTTTTGGACTTACCAAAAGAATACGACCCCTTGTTTATTTTCCCTTCAGACGAAAAACTGAAGAGTAAGATATTGATAGATGAACTCTTTAAGAAGGGTTCATCTTTTTTTATATACCCGTTCAAATGCTGGTACCTGAAATCCGGAAATCCGGAAGCCAAAACCCTTTTTCTTACAGGGGCTCCTAAGAAATCTTTTAAAAAAGCAGTAGATCGCAACTACATCAAGCGTTGTATACGTGAAGCTTACAGACTGCATCACAGACAGCAGGCCTTATCCTATGCCAAAGGGTATTGCATAGGCATCGTTTATGTAGGCAAAGAAAAAATGGCTTATAAAGACATCGAAAAGAAATTAAATGTAGTTTTCAACCGTTATATTGAACAAATTAAGCTTTAGACCATTAGTATCATGTTAATCATTCAAATCATTCGTTAATCAATAACACGATGATTAAACCTAAAAACATCGTACTTTTTCTAAATCATAGTGACAGCGCTCAAAATCCCTCTTTATGAATAGTTTGAAAAAACGTTGGTACTTCGCAGCTCTAGTGTTGATCTTAGGAGCAAGCACAGCTTTTACTACCACAGATAAATATTTTGAGATCGTTCGCAATCTTGACATTTTCGCTACTTTGTATAAGGAAGTGAATGCCTATTATGTAGATGAAGTAAACCCTTCTACTTTGATGAACACAGGTATAGAGGCCATGCTGGAGTCACTGGATCCTTATACCAATTATATCCCGGAAGACGATATCGAAGATTACCGCACACACATGACCGGTCAATACGGCGGTATTGGCGCTGTGATCGGTAACCGCGAAGAGAAGTGCTTGGTGCTGATGCCTTATGAAGGGTTTCCTGCACACAAAGCAAACTTGACCATTGGTGATGAAATCGTAAGCATAGACGGTATCGCCATTAAAAATAAAAATACAGGCGACATCAGCAAGTTGTTAAAAGGACAAGCCGGAACATCCGTTAAAATTTCTGTGATCAAAGTAGGCACTACTGTTCCAGTAGAGATTACTTTACAAAGAGAACGCATCAAGATTGACAATGTACCTTATAGCGGTATGGTAGGTCCTGAAACCGGCATCATCAAGTTATCAGAGTTTACAGCCAACGCTTCTAAAGACGTTCAAAAGGCAGTCCATGAATTAAAACAAAAAGGAGCGAAGTCGATCATCATTGACTTAAGGGGAAATCCGGGCGGATTATTGAGCGAAGCCATCGGAATCTCGAATTTATTTGTTCCGAAAGATAAACTGATTGTAAGCACCAAAGGCAAAATAGCAGAGTGGAATAAAGAATATTTCGGAACAGAAGTTCCGGAAGATACGGAGATTCCTATTGTGGTCTTGATCAACAGCCGCAGCGCTTCCGCTTCAGAAATTGTTTCCGGGGTAATCCAGGATTATGACAGAGGAGTCATTGTAGGGCAGCGTTCCTTTGGTAAAGGATTGGTACAGGCCACTCGTCCGTTGAGTTATAATTCTCAGCTTAAAATTACTACAGCAAAATATTATACACCAAGTGGCAGATGTATTCAGGCTATTGATTACAGCAATAGAAATGAGGACGGCAGCGTAGGTAAAATACCGGATTCTTTACAGCATAACTTTACAACGGCCAATGGACGTGTCGTACGTGATGGGGGAGGAGTAAAGCCTGATGTAGAAGTAGACAAAGAATCCATTCCTCCTGTGGTAATAGGTCTGGTGAATAAGAATTTATTGTTTGACTACGGTACGTTGTACTACCTGCAACATTCTACGATTCCTTTTGCGCGTGACTTTACATTGTCAGATGCCGAGTATGCAGAGTTTATAAAGTGGGTGGAGAAAAAAGACTTTGAGTATGCCACCCAAATTGAAAAGACATTGGCCGAATTGGAAGTGGAATCAAAAGAAGAAAAATACTACGATGCCATCAAAGTACATCTGGAAGATTTCAAACAGCAAATCAAGCACAGTAAGGACAAAGACTTGATTACTTTCAAAGCAGACATCAAACGCGTGCTGGAAGAAGAAATTATTTCACGTTACTACCTGCAAAAAGGATTGATAGAAGCTTCTTTCAAATATGACAACGAATTGAAAGCGGCGTTGAAAGTATTGGCTTCTCCAACAGAGTATAAGAAAATTTTATCCGGGAAGTAATATGCCTTGGGAAGCATATGCTCTGCTGCTCGCTGCCGGTATAATCGGCGGTTATGTGTCAGGCTTATTGGGCATTGGTGGAGGAATCATCTACATCTTTGTTATTCCCTACGCTTTGCATTTTTGGAACATTCCGGAGCAGTGGCATGCGCAAGTGATCATTGCCAATTCTTTGGCGGCTATTTTCTTTTCTTCCCTGGCCGCTAATTACACCCATTATAAGAAAAAGTATTATTACCCAAGACCGATTTTGATCATCGGCTTGGCTTCTATTGTTGCTTCCTGGTTTTCTCTCAAGTATTACATCAATACAGATTTGTTTTCCATGAAAGCATTTTTGTGTTGCCTGATTGTGCTTTTGCTGTATATGCTGGTCTTGACATTAAAAGGATCTGTTGTTCCGGCTAATCAATCTGTTCAAAAAGTTCCACTGTGGGGTTTATTGCTCATCGGTCTTTTCAGTGGTATAGTGGCCGCGGCTTCCGGACTGGGTGGTGGCATCGTTGTGATTCCATTACTCAATCGTTTTTTTGGCATTAACATCCGCAAAGCAGGTGCAATATCTATGGGGGTCATCATGTTGACTTCGCTGGCTATTACGCTTATTAACTTAAACACGAAGATTCCTCAGATGACAGGCATGATAGGTCTTATTATTCCTACCATATGCATCGCTTTGTCGGTTTCCGTTTTAATTACCTCTCCATTGGGTGTGTCTGCGGCACATAAACTTAATCCTCGTTGGATTTCTCTTATTTATGCCGGATTTTTGTTCATCATCATTATAGACAAAAGCATTCGTCTGCTTTCTTTATTCGGTTATACCTCATGATCCTTTGTATAGAAACTTCTTCCAGTGTATGTTCTGTTGCTGTCTTCAGTGAGGGAAACCTCATAGCCACAGAAGAAGCGGCTTCTATTAATAGTCATTCTACGATGATCATTCCAATGGTAGAAGCAGTGCTTCAGAAAGCGGGGGTAAGCATTGCGGAACTTCAAGCAATAGCCGTTTCCGCAGGTCCTGGTTCTTATACAGGTTTACGTATTGGCGTTTCTACAGCCAAAGGATTTTGTGATGCCCATGACATCCCCTTGATCGCTGTACCTACTTTAGAAGCTATGGCACAAGGATTTGTGCAGACACATCAATTGACCGAAGGACTTGTTTGTCCTATGTTTGATGCAAGACGGATGGAGGTTTACTATTGGTTAGGTGATACCAAGGGCACTACACGAGATAACGTACAACCGTTGATCTTAGAGGAAACTTCTTTTGAGACCTCCTTGTCTGACCATAAAATTTATTTCATTGGTAATGGAGCGAAAAAGACGGCTTTGGTGTTAAAGAATCCTAAGGCTTCATTTGATCCGGACTTTCAACCTTCTGCAAAATGGTTGGGCGTCTTTGCCACAGCAAAACTCTTAGCGAAAGATTTTGAAGACCTGGCTTATTTTGAGCCTTTTTATTTAAAAGACTCTGAGAGCCATTTAAAAAAAGCACCGAACCATGAGTGATGAAATCGTAAATAGAGTAGCAACCAGTGCATTAAAGACCATAGACCTCGATGATTTTTATGCTTCAGGTGAGCGTATGGCTTTTGACATGGCGAGTTTATTGTTTCAAGGCTTAATTTTGAGAGAAAAGGATTTTAGAGAATTTGTGGCTTCCCACGATTGGTCCTTATATAAAGATAAAAATGTAGCGGTCTATTGCTCTGCCGATGCCATTATACCTTCTTGGGCGGTGATGGTTTTAATTACCAAACTCCAACCGGTGGCTCATCAGGTCATTTTCGGTACATTGGAAGAATTAGAGCATAAATTGTTTAGCGATGCCTTATCATCGATTGACCTTTCTTCCTATAAAGATTCCAAAGTAGTGATTAAAGGATGTGGCAAACATCCTGTTCCGGCTTATGCATTTGCAGAACTCACTCGTTTACTGACACCTTACGTTTCTAGTTTGATGTATGGAGAGCCTTGTAGTACAGTGCCTGTATATAAAAGGAGAAGTTAAGCGCATGCTTGAAGATTTGTTGGTAGTAATTTGCGTTGATCCCTCTAATTAGGGAGAGTGGCGAAAGCCCGTAGGAAATGCCCTTAACTTCTTCTAAATAATTCGTATTCGAATAAGATGCTTCTGTCTTAAAATTCAGATACTTTATACTAGGCTTTTATTGAATTATAATGGGGGCGTTCCCTGCGGGCCGGGCTTTCGTCACTCTCCCGTTAGCTATCGGGATCAGACAATGGCTCAATCCCTAACGCGTAAACTGCCAAATCTTAGAATAAAGTCAAATTAATTTTTAATTAGTTTGCAAAATCCGACCTAGTGTTATACATTTGTAACCCCCTTAAGAGAAGCTAAAGGAAAAGGTATTTAACGAGTCGGTTTTAACAGCTTCTAATCAAGAAAAAGTTTCAACTTCTAATTCGTTTAAAACGAGGCTGAAAGACGAAAAACACAAAATAAAGTTCAAAAAAATGTGTTTTTGATTTGGTCTTCTCAGAAAAATCCTACACCTTTGCAACCCGTTAAAGAAACGCTTTCAACGGAAAAAAGTAAAGCAGGTCATCGCTTGAAAATAAAAGAAAAAAATATTGCGAAGCATTTGGTAGGTAAAAAAAAATCCTGCACCTTTGCAACCCGTTAAAGAGATGCTTTAGCGAAAATATAGTGAGACATGGACGT
>JAQZBV010000045.1 GCA_029237685.1 Cytophagaceae bacterium
TGAAAAAACGTATATTTATATATGCAACAATGCCGCCTGCCTGCGTCCTGTTGCTAGTGTTAACGAGGCTTTAATCCTTATTCAGAGTCATTATGAAAAAAAATAGTACAGCAACATTTCTGTTCAGCTTCTTCATTTTGTTTTTGTCTTACAGCTCCTCTCATGCGCAGGAGTTTTCCGATGTCTGCACTTCTGCGGAAACGATCTCTAGCTTAAGTGAGGCCTTACAGCAAAAAGAGACCATTCAGAAGTTGGATTTGTCAATGCAAAAAATGACGACGCTTCCATTAGAAGTTACGCAATTGAAAAATCTTCAATGCCTGGATCTTTCTTTTAATAAATTCGGAACGCTGCCTCCGGAATTTGCCAACCTGAAAAACTTAACCTACCTCAATCTCGCCGGTACACGCTATATGGCCAAGGTACCTGCGGTATTGAAACAATTACCCAATTTGAAAATTTTGGATTTGAGGGATCATCCGGAATGGAACAAAACCGTATTCGAAGAAGCAAAAAAAATGCTGCCTAACGTGCAGGTCATTATACAATAGTTGTTAGTTATTAGTTGTTAGTTGCTGCGTTTAGTGGGTGTCAGGCCTTTCGACCTGACATCCACAAAAAAAACAGTAAGCTTAATCGTTTTTATTTATTTTGTTCGCAGAAATACTTTTACCTCTTCCCTTACCCGGAACATTCACTTACCAGATTCCGCTGTTCCTGCAAGATCAGGTCTTAGAAGGAGTACGAGTACTCGTGCCTTTTGGAAAACGAAAACTCATCACTGGCGTAGTGAAGCATACGCATGATCATGCGCCTTCTCACTATGAACCCAAAGAGATTCTCGATGTGCTGGACCTTTCTCCTTCCATTACTTCAAGACAATTGCGTTTCTTCGAATGGGTTTCCCAATACTACAGCTGCAGTGAAGGAGAGGTCTTGCAAGCGGCTTTACCCTCTGGTTTAAAGTTAAACAGCGAATCTTTTTTAGAACTTCATCCTGAATTTGAAGATTTTGAATCCCTGAGTGCCCAAGAGATGGTGCTTGCCGCCGTATTAAAAGACAAAGCCATTTCTTTTGACGAAGCGGCCAAAGTATTGAAACGAAGCAGTGCGCATCCCATTGTCAAATCATTATTAGAGAAGAAAGCGATCATCTTATACGAACAGGTCAAAGAAAAATACAAACACAAAACAGAAAAGCGTGTTCGCCTGGTTAGTGGATCTCTTGAAGAAAATAAGTTGCAGGAATGGTTTGAAAAATTAGAGAAAACACCCAAACAACTCGAAGTACTACTCGCCTACCTGCGTTTGATACCGGTATTGAACAAGCCCGAACTAAATGCCTTAGGCGTTGATAAAAAAGCATTAGTAGGAGAAAGCATCTCTGAGTCTTCTTTAAAAACACTGATTAAACAGGGTTTGATGGAAGAATATAATTTTGTTACGGATCGGTTAAACTTTGATTTCACACATGCCGAAGCCCCGGATCTATCGGATCCTCAGCAACAAGCGCTCGATAGAATTTTCACGCTGCAGGAAGAGAAAAAAACAGTGCTGTTGCAAGGAGTGACAGGAAGCGGCAAAACAGAAATCTACATCAACCTCATCAAAAAGGAATTGGAGCAAGGCCGTCAAGCCTTATTGCTGGTGCCTGAGATCGCACTGACGACACAACTGATGAACAGGCTGGCGAAGTTCTTCGGAAAAGAGATGGGGATTTACCATTCCAAATTTTCAGACAACGAGCGTGTGGAAATATGGAACAACATCCTGAACGAAAAAACAAAATTCATTGTGGGCGTTCGTTCCTCCATTTTCCTTCCCTTCACAGATTTAGGATTGATCATTGTAGACGAAGAACATGAATCGTCCTACAAACAGCAAGACCCGGCACCGCGCTACAATGCCCGTGATTCGGCTTTATACCTGGCGTCTATGTACAACGCCTTTACTTTATTGGGCTCAGCTACACCCTCTCTTGATTCTTATTATAACGCCCACCTAGGGAAATATGGTTGGGTGGAATTAAACGAGCGCTATGGCGACGCCACACTCCCAGCGGTGCAAGTCATCGACATGAAGCGAGAGAAAAAATTCAAAACGGAGCAACTGGGTTTTTCTTCCGTTCTGATCAAAGAAATACAAGCCACATTAAAAGCCGATAAACAAGTCATCATCTTTCAGAACAGAAGAGGTTATGCCCCTGTGCTAGAATGCCAGGATTGTGCCCATGTCTCTCAGTGCCCTCATTGCGCGGTGAGTTTGACGGTACACTCCTACAAACACGAATTACGCTGCCACTACTGCGGCTATTCGGAAAGCATACCTCCGGGTTGTAAAGTCTGTGGCAGTACACACTTAAGTACACAGGGAACGGGTACCGAAAAAATTGAAGAGGATCTTAAACAGCTTTTCCCTGAAACCTCCATTATTCGAATGGATCAGGACACCACCAGAAGTAAAAACGGATTTCAACGCATCATTACTGCGTTTCAAAATAAAGAAGCAGGCATCATGGTGGGCACACAAATGGTGACCAAGGGACTTGACTTTGAAGATGTAGAATTGGTAGGCATCTACCATGCAGACCGCATGTGGAACTTCCCGGACTTCCGTTCCGTGGAACGCAGTTACCAAACGCTCGTACAAGTAAGTGGAAGAGCCGGAAGAAAAAGTCAACAAGGAAAAGTATTGATTCAAACATACGACGTTAAACATCCTTTGTTTAAATGGACCAATACCAATGATTACAAAGGTTTTGCCAGCGAAGAACTGCATGATCGCCAAATGCTGCATTATCCGCCCTTTACACGATTAATTAAAATAGTCGTCAAAGGACAGGATAAATCACTGACACTCAAAGCTTCTAAATTATTAGCTGGACAACTGAGAAAAGAGTTGAAAGACGCCACCGTATTGGGTCCTGAAGCACCGGCCATCGATAAAATAAGGAATTATTATATACAGGATATTTTAATTAAATTGGAGAGGAACAACCGGGAGGTCCCTTTCAACAAACAGCTCATCGCTTTAAAAGCGAAGGATATTACCAGTTCCAAAGAATTCAGAAACCTGTACATTGTCATAGACGTAGATCCCTTATTATGAAATGGTATTCTTACTTTCTCGCCCTGAGCAGCATCGCTGTGATCTCCTTATCTTCTTGCGAGAATGAGACGGGAGATGGAACAAATAATCCTCCGATAGATTCTTCTTTGTTAGTAAAACCAGATACCATTAACAAAGACAGCATTAAACCCGCTGCAACAATGAAGCAATGGAACTTCAGTGCCGCGGATGAAAAAGTAATTCTCATGCCTGAGAAGTTGAGCATGGGAGCAAGCTATAAAACGATAGAAAAAATACTTCCTGACTTTAAGGGCGTGCGTGCAGAGAACCGCAGTGCAGAGCTGGCAGACAAAGGATTTGTAGAAGGTATGTCTGAAACAAATTTATTCGGTCAAAAAGCAAAATGTGTTTTTCATTTCAAAAACGACTCGCTATACAGTTATGATGTTTCTGTTCCCATCATGGACATGAAGGAAGCCGAAAAAAAATATAACGAGATCAAAGCTTTTTACAACAGCAAATACGGTGAAGCGCAAACGCCTAAAGTAGAAGAAGACAACTATACTTCTACGACTTCTTTTTGGAAAACCCCTAAAGGCTATGTTGTGCTCACCAATGACTTGAGCAATGCAGAGATTCAGTTCGGCATTCATAATACGTTGCCGAAGTAAGCGATCGTTATAATTATTAATTAAAGTTTAAAGCTGCCTAGCCCCTAAATCCCCTGAAGGGGACTTTACTATTTACTAAAAAAAGAAGCTCATCGCATATAGTATCCGATGAGCTTCTTTTTTTTATCGATAACTAAAGTCCCCTTCAGGGGATTTAGGGGCAAGACAGATAGGATAAGAGAAACAGAAACAGAGCGAAGAAACAGTGCTTCACTACTTACATTAAATACTGTATTGTAGAATCCTCTACTCATTTGCGCATATTTTGCTCATCTCTCATTTTAAACTACATGCTTATCAGTCTTTTTAGACTACTTTTTACAAATGGCATGAATTTCAAACATCTAATATCAAAAGAGATGTATTATGAAAACGCCAAACAAAAAAACGAAAGCAACATCGGATTCAGAAAAGAAAACGGCGGTTCATACGCCCACTCCTCCTCAAGTTGTATACCCTTTGGAAAAACCAGACTCTAAGAAAAATAAGGAGCATACAACAGGTGATAGTAAAACTAAAAAAGACAACTAATCCTTATCTATTAAACGTTCAACGCATGAAAAATTTCGACTCTATGACCGGTGGTTTTGAAAAAATGGGATCAAGACGCGACTTCAAAAAAGACAAGCCCAATCAAGGTAAAAACTCTTCCCGATCAAAACACAACAACGAGGATTACGAAGAATATTTCAATACACGCTACGGGAATAAAATATACAAATAGCAATGTGTAGCAAAAAACTGTATATTTAACGCTTACCTCTAGTCATTCTTATTCATGCCTATTTCAACTGACGTCCTTCGTGTAGGAAGAAAATATTACCTCACCAATCACAGAGAGCGGTTTGAATTTATGGTAATAGAAGCCTTAAACGACAACGATTTTCTATTGAAAGATTTATCGAGTTTAGAAGAATACAAATTGAATGAACTCATTCAATTCGGGAAAGGCAATGATTATGACCTGGAGGAATTACAGGCGTAATTAAAACGTTTTTTATATGCAGTTTGGTAAAGTAGATGATCCCGGAAGCATTGATTTTTCATTACCTTCCGACCATAAAGATACAGCAGCAATCCTCGCCAAATTCAAAGACAAGGATAACTTTCAAGTCTACGTAGGTTGTGCCAAGTGGAACAAAACAGACTTAAAGAACTTCTACCCGAAAGGTACAAAAGATGAATTGTCCTACTACTCTACTCAATTCAACAGCATTGAGTTAAACGCGACTTTTTATAGTTCCCCTACTAAGGAACAAGTCAAAACCTGGACAGCCAAAACACCAGAAGGATTCAAATTCTTTCCTAAAATACCCAATACCGTCAGCCACTTCAAACGGTTGATCGATGTAAAGAAACCGGTGGATGAATTTTGCGATGCCATCGTTTTATTCGAAGACAGACTAGGCATGGCCTTTTTGCAGCTGCACGATAATTTTAAACCAAAAGACATTTCAAGGGTAGAACAATTTCTCAAAGAATGGCCCAAAGCCGTACCTCTGGCGATCGAGTTTAGAAATGGCGAATGGTTTTCAGATAAAAAAGTAGCGGCAGAAATTTATGCTTTACTCGAGCAATACGGCAAAACGAATATCATCGTAGACACTGCCGGAAGAAGAGATATCCTGCACATGCGGTTAACATCCGATACGGCTTTCATCCGTTACGTAGGCGCTAACCACGAAAGTGATTATACCCGCCTCGATGAATGGATCGATCGCTTGAAAAGCTGGAAGAAGAAAGGATTGCAGTATGTCTATTTCTTTGTGCATCAGAACATCGAAAAAGAATCGCCTTTGTTGGCTACCTATTTTATTGAGAAGTTAAACAAAGCCTTTAAAATGGAGTTGGCTGTTCCATCGAAGCTGAACAGTACGGCGAAGATTTTTAAGGAAGCGAAAAGCAAAAAAAGCTAGGAGGGACGAGCTAGGAGGGACGCATCCTAGCTCGTCCCTCCTAGCTCCTAGCTCTATTGTTTCTCCGTCAAATACTTCCAATACCTCTTCGGCATATGACGGAGGTGCAGCTTTACATTCTTTCGTTCTGTAATATTGACCGACTGAAAATAATTTTTCCATAAGCCTTCATAATCTTTCTCCTCCTTTTTAAAATCAGGATTCAGGCGGAGCGCTTCACTGTCTGATTCCACCATCATCAGCGTTTGTTGATCATAGTAGATTCCATAATTACGCTTGGTATCAAATATCATCCAATGCTGATCGCTGTATCTTTTTTCAAAATGCTCTCCGATCAAAGGCAGTACATTAAAATCAGGTATGACCGTGGCGTAATACAAATCATCGGTTGTTTTCTGGAAGCGCACAAACGCATGCATGCGATGCACTTCACGATGGATCTGTTTATTGAGTTCTTTCACTTTCAATACTTCGGGCTGGCGGTAATCGTGTTCTATCTGAGAACCTCTTTCCAAAATAAGTCGAATGTAATTCAACAATAAGAGCTCCATGGAAGGATATTCGGATAGGTAAACATTATAAATCTTTTCCATGATTGTAGAAGAACCTTTCGCTTCAATACCTGCCATTACTCTTTTCGCATGAAGCATGTCTGTGACCACTTCATATTTCTCTTCCATTAAAAAAGGAGTGTAAGTGGAAGTAGAGAAAATAGCGTCCGGAAATCTCTTGCGTGAGTATATGTCGAAGACGGCGCTTAGAAATCCTTCAAACGTCCCGTCGTAGAGGTAGGTGATCATATCAACTGAATAAGGTCAATTGTGTCGTGCTTTTTTTAAGTTCTGAACTCACGATCAACTGACGAATCGTGGCAGAATGCTTATCGATGCTGGATACCGGTGCACCGGGACAAGTGATGAAATACTGCACCCGTTTCAAGGCAATGCCCATTTTTTTCAAATGGTCATAATGTACGTTTCCAAATTTTCTGGAAGTCACAATCATCTGTGCTGATTTTACGCCGATGCCTGGTACACGCAGGATCATTTCATAGTCTGCTTTGTTGATATCGATTGGAAAAACGTTTCTGTTCCTCAACGCATAACTCAACTTGGGATCAATATCATAATCCAGATTAGGATGCAGTTCATTCACAATATCTGTTACAGAAAATTTATAAAAGCGAAGTAACCAATCTGCCTGGTAAATTCTATTCTCTCTCAAAGTTGGAGGAAGCGCCAGATCAGGCATGCGACTATCGGTGGGGATAGGAATGTAACCGGAATAATAGACACGCTTCAACTTTTGTTCTTTGTACAAGGTATCCGCAAGGTTTAAAATTTGAACATCATGCTCGGGAGATGCCCCGATGATGAGTTGGGTACTCTGTCCTGCAGGAACAAACAATGGAGCAGACTTGATGGATTTACGCTCATCTGTATACCGTTGTTTTTCCTCTCGGATAAAATTCATCGATGTATAAATTTCCGCGTAATTTTTCTCCGGAGCGATGCGCTTCAAACTTTCTTCTGAAGGCAATTCTATGTTGACACTTAACCGATCAGCATACTTACCTGCTTCAGTCAACAGCTCAGCGCTTGCGCCGGGTATGGCTTTCAAATGAATGTAGCCGTGAAAGTTATGCAGCTGGCGAAGTTCTTTCGCAATACGCACCAAGCGCTCCATGGTATAATCCGCGTTCTTGAAAATGCCGGAACTCAAAAAAAGTCCTTCAATGTAATTGCGGCGGTAAAAATTAATGGTGAGGTCTACAACTTCCTGCACGGTGAAAGCCGCACGCTGTATATCGTTGCTCCTGCGGCTGATGCAATAGGCACAATCAAAAATGCAGTGATTGGTCAGCAATATTTTTAAAAGCGAAACACATCGCCCATCTTCAGTATAACTGTGGCAAATGCCCATGCCTTCTGCATTACCTAAACCTTTGTCCTGATTCTTCCTTTTGCTTCCGCTGGAAGAGCAGGAAACATCGTATTTGGCAGCATTGGCTAATACCGTAAGTTTTTGATTGATCCGATCCATAAATCAATTTAGCTAATTATTTTAGCAAACTAAATAAATTAGCATTTTAAATAAAATACTGAAATACAACTATTTAAAATATTTAAAACCCATTCCCCTTGCAGACTGGGCTTAGATTGGATGTCAGATCTTAGAGTGGGTGTCAGGTCTTTCGACCTGACACGGAGGTTCAGCGAAACTATATTTTACAAAAAATCCAAATAATGATTAATAACAGAATCTATCCTTTTATTCTCCATATATAAGATGCACTTGAATATAAATACTCTTCTGGCCTTTTTACCAAACACCAATGCGCTTGCAATGGATTAGTGTGTATGTAATCTAACTTCTCTTCTAAGTGTTTACGATGTCTGATATACAATTCATCAAAGCGATCTTAGATTGGGTGTCAGGTCTTTCGACCTGACACTGAGGTTCAGCGAAACTATGGCTTATGCAAAATCTAAATAATGACTGATAAAAGAATCCTGTTTTTTATTCTCTACATAGTACGATGCACTGGAATATAAATATTCTTCAGGTCTTTTTGCCAAACACCAATGCGCTTGTAATGGGTTAGTATGAATATAGTCGAGCTTTTCCTCCAAGTGATTTCGATCTCTTATATATAATTCATCAAAGCGGTCTTTCCATATCTTAAAGCCACCTTCACCTGTTCTTATTTTGTTTAGATCATAACCTGTTTGATCCAATTTTTGACGAATCTGTACCGACGTAAATTTCTTAAAGTCTCTCATGAAGGATGATAAATGATTTTCTTTCTTAAAATACAAAATGAGATGAATGTGATTAGGCATGATTACATAGCCTAATATTGCAGCCTCATACTTATTGCATAAAAATAAAAAGCTATTCAATAGCAGCTGATATGCATTGCTTTTCTCAATAAATGGAGCCCAATTTTCACAAGTGGTGGTAATGAAAAAGCATGAATGATGCTTATACAAAAAACGATTTCTTAATCCCATAAATAAAAAATGCTATTACAAAAAATGAATGCAGCTTATGTTATACCATCAGTGTCAGGTCGAAAGACCTGACACCCTGTCTAAAACAGGAATGATGCTTATACAAAAAACGATTTCTTAATCCCATAAAAAATGAATACTATACGTGTTACTACGGCAGTGTCAGGTATCTAACTATTGAATACTTCCCAAAAAATCCTTATTCAAACGACTCATCGCATGATGTGCCGTCATATCATACGAACAAGGAACGATAGAAATATAATCATTGGCCAAAGCCACTTCATCGGTATCTTCCCCTTTGTCTTCGTTTTCAAACTGACCACTCATCCAGAAATAACGTCTGCCGTGCGGGTCTTTTCTTTCTTCAAATACTTCTTGCCACTTGGACAAGGCTTGTCTGCAGATCTTGATGCCTTTGATCGGCCGCTTCGCGGAGTAGGCAGGGAAATTAACATTCAAAGCGATGCCTTCCGGCATGCCCTTCTGCAATACATTGACAATAATCTGCTTCACATAGTCTCTGATGTGACTCATCTCAGCCATTGGAGAATAATCACACAAAGAAAAACCGATTGCCGGAATACCTTCTATCGCGGCTTCTATCGCCGCGGACATGGTGCCGGAATACAAGACGCTGATGGAGGAATTGCTTCCATGGTTGATGCCGCTTACTACCAGATCAGGCTGCTTGCCTTTCAATACATAATGTTTGGCCAGCTTCACACAGTCTACCGGAGTACCGGAACATTGGTACGCTTCTACCCCTTCATGGATGTCATTCGGATCAAGGCGTAAAGACTCTCCTATCGTAATGGCATGGCCCATTCCCGATTGCGGACTGTCGGGAGCTACTACCAAAACATTTCCCAATTCTTTGGCTACGTCAATCAGGGTACGAATACCATGAGAGGTAATGCCATCATCATTTACTACTAATATAAGAGGCTTAGCCATGATTATTTTTTATCCATGATTTGATGTCCCATCTTATCTCTTTTAGTTATCAGATAAGATTCATTGTGTTTGTTCGCCGCGATCTCCAATGGAATGTTATCAACGATCTCCAACCCATAGCCTATAAGGCCTGCACGCTTCTTCGGATTGTTGGTGATCAAGCGGATTTTGCTGATTCCTAAGTCTCTTAAAATTTGAGCGCCAACTCCATAATCGCGTTCGTCCATACGGAAGCCCAATTGCAGATTGGCGTCTACGGTGTCGAAGCCCTGCTCCTGTAGTTTGTATGTTTTTAATTTATTCAACAAACCGATTCCGCGACCTTCCTGATTCATGTATAAGATAACGCCCTTGCCTTCTTTCTGCACCATCTCCATCGACTTATGCAATTGCGGACCGCAATCGCATCGGCAGGAACCAAAGATGTCACCGGTCATACAGGAAGAGTGTACCCTCACCATCACCGCTTCGTCTTCTTTCCATTCTCCTTTCATCAAGGCCAGGTGTATTTCACCGGTATTGATTTGCGTAAAAGCAATCAGACCAAAATCTCCGAAATCGGTAGGCATGTCCACTCCTATCTCACGTTTGATCAATGTTTCATGCTTCAAACGGTACTCTATCAAATCTTTGATGGAGATTAATTTCAAGTTGAACTTATCAGCGATCTCACGAAGTTCAGGCATTAACGCCATGGTACCGTCTTCGCTCATGATCTCTACTAGAACACCGGCAGGTTGAAAACCGGCCAAACGTGCTAAGTCAATAGCCGCTTCTGTATGTCCCACTCTACGAAGTACGCCACCTTTGCGAGCTCTCAGAGGGAAAATATGTCCGGGTCTACCCAATTCTTCCGGCTTTGTATTGGGATCCACCAATGCTTTGATTGTTTTCGCTCTGTCAGAAGCAGAAATACCCGTGGTACAACCATGTCCCAATAAATCTACCGATACCGTAAATGGCGTTTCATGCGTAGCCGTGTTCGTCCCTACCATCAAAGGTAAATTCAATTCATCGCAACGATCATCGATCAAAGGAGTACAAATCAATCCACGACCATAACGCGCCATAAAGTTGACAATCTCCGGTGTTATACTTTCAGCGGCACAAATAAAATCACCTTCATTCTCACGATCTTCATCGTCGACAACAATGACTACTTTGCCTTGTTTGATGTCCTCTATCGCTTCTTCTATTTTATCCAGCATATCAGGTATTACGTTCTGTCGGTTTCCAAATGTTTGTTTTTACTCCGGTCATGTAATTGACCAATCCCATCAGCAAGGCTAAATTCATGACATAAAAGTGTGAGATGAATCGAAACAAACTGATGTGTACATTAACTTTCTTAAATAAGTGATCCACCAAAGGAATCAGCAACAAAGTCAGCTGACCGATCCATGTCACGAGATACAGATCATGAACGGACAGCAGGAACAAATTTACCAGTAAAGCGGTAATAATAAAAACGGGAGCCAACCAACGTAAGATTTTATGGGAGATAAAACTAAAGGCCAATCCGGAGGTCAAAGGCCACAACAAAGAGCGTAATGAAGCTAAATTCTGGAAATTGCCGATTGAGATCCTCACTTTTCGTCTAAACTCTTCCTGTATTTTATCTGTAATGTCTTCGTAATATACGGCATTCAATTCATTGATCGCCTTTTTACCATGCTTATAGATGCTCATGGATATGAAGAAATCATCGACATTATGATTCTTGGGAGCCGGTTGGTACTCTTCTCTTCTGATGGAAAAACAACCACCAAATGCTCCGATCATTGCTCCCCATAATACCCCTTCCTGGTATTTAATCAGGTTTTCCCGCTTAATGTATTCATTTTCCTGAACGGCAATTCCCTCTTTGCTGTGGTGATTGTTGATCAGGTTGCCTCCTACTACTGCTATTTCTTCGTTCTTATAGTGCTTTACCAATTCGTAAATTGTCTCTGGCTGAAAGAACACGTTGGCATCTGTAAGAACCAATATGGGAGAAGAAGAGTTCTCTACGAGTTGATTGATGATAGTGGGTTTTCCTGTACGACCGGCAAAAACGGTCAATGACAGTTGTGGATATTGAATTTTATATCGTTCGATGATCGCATTGGTGTTATCCGTAGAATTGTCAGAGCCAATATAAAAATGAATTTTATCCAGGGGATAATTCGTTTCAAAGGTAGATTGAATTTTTTTATCAATGACTACCTGTTCATTGTATACCGCCAGTAAAATATCTACGTGTGGTAAATCTTCTGATCGTGAAAATACCAATGTATTGTTTTTCTTCTTTCCTGTAAGCACAGACAAAATCAAAGGAAACAGCACATAACTATGCACCACCAAAAACCAACACAACCAAAATATAATTTGAAGTATGATCATGAACGATTTAATAAACGTTTGTACAGGTTCACTAGACGGTCTACTACTTTATCGTTGTCGTATTGCTCCATGATCACCTGATGAGCATTGGCACCAATGGAAGCATACTCTTCTCTGGCAGAGAAATACTTTCCTATTTTATCGATCCATTCTTCCGGCTGATCTTCTTTCCAAATATCTTTATTCGACTCACAGGCTATGCCTTCTGCCCCTATCGCAGACGTTAGAATGCATTTTCCCAAAGCCATGCCTTCTATAATTTTCAGTCGCATACCTCCGCCGGAAAGCAAAGGGACCAACATCAAATCATAGTGCTGCATAAAGATGGAGGCATCCGCTACGTACCCATGAACAAAGATTCCATTCCCTGCTAATTTCAGTACAGACTCCGGAGTATCCTTGCCTGCGATGTGTAATTCCAACAAAGGATTTTTCTTCTTCGCTTCCGGCCATACCTTTTGAATAAACCATTCCAATCCTTCCAGGTTAGGCAGCCAGTTTAGAGAACTGATGATAAATAGCGTATGCGGTTTCGCTTTAATGTGGGGATCGATGGTAAAACGGCTCAACTCTACCCCAGCCGGTATAAATTCCTTCTCTGTCTTAACGCCTAGTTCATCCAACCGCTGGTTATCTTCTTTCGTGATGCCGGCAATGACATCGTATTTGGAAAAATATTTTTTCTCAAAGGCTTTCAACTTACGCGACAACAGGATCAGGTAAATTTTCTTTAACGGATTCTTCTCGTTGATAGCCAGACGCTCCCAAATGAGGTACTCTACATTGTGTGCACGCAATACGACAGGAGCTTTGGAGTATGTACGGATCACATCAATGTAATACGCCACGAAAGTTCCTTCCACATGGATGATATCGAAATCGTTTTGTTGCAACAACTCGATCAAGGCTTTTTCAAAATCAGCGGAAACAAAGCGCTCCAAATTATAGGGAATACTTTTGAATAAATTTAAAAAGGCATCCGTCGCAGAGATGGTCGTATCGATGAAAACCGTTTTGACTTTAGCTATGTCTTTCAGTACATCGTCCTTTTGAAAATGTTTGGGTGTATTGACTGCCAGCGCGTATACCTCATGTCCCTTTTTAGACAAACCGTACATGATGTCATACATCGCTATCGCGCCGCCATCATGAGGCGGGTATGGTACCCTAAAACAAAGCTGAAGAACTTTCATTAACCTTAAAAACTAATCTTTATGCTGCAATACCTTTTCCACCGACAGCCATAATTTATCTGCTGTCAGGTCCCAGGAAAATTTCTTACGTTGCAGTTTTCCTTTTTTTATCAATTCTTTACGATGCTCATGGTTTGTGTAAATTTCTGCCATGGCTTCTTTAATGGCTTTCACCGAATGAGGATCGACCAACAAAGCCGCATCTTCCGCCACTTCAGGCATGGAGGTGGTATTGGAGGTAATCACAGGGACGTCACAATACATGGCTTCCAGAATGGGGATGCCGAATCCTTCGAAGAAAGGAACATACGTCAAAGCATAAGCAGAGGCCAAAATAGCGGTAAGATCAGAAGTAGAAACACGACCCAAAAACAACACATCCTGTTTGTGTATCATTTCCATATATACCGTATTGACTTCCGAATTGTCTTGCATTTTATTTCCGACCAAGACCAATTTTAAATCACTTGCCACTTCTTTTTTGAAGGCATCAAAGGCGCGCAATAAGTTAGCAATGTTTTTACGGGGATTGATAGAACCTACATAGACAAAATAAGGTCTGCCATTGGCATAACGGTGCCTTACTTTATGCTGCGCTTCTTCATCCAGCGGTGCATATTTTTCATTGGCACCATTGTATACCACGTCGATTTTAGAAGCATCAATACCATAAGTCTTGACAATATCTTGTTTGGAGTATTCTGAAACGGTAGCCAATCGATTACACGCCTGCGCATACTTTTTATAATAACGGGTATAAAACCATCGGTGCAGGAAAGGCAAATCCTTCGGGCGGTGTTCAAAATTAATGTCGTGGATGACGTTCAACACCGGAGCCGATAATTTTAACGGCATAATGCCATCCGGTGAAATGAATAAATCAACTTTTTTAAACGATAGATAAAGAGGCAATACCCAATGAAAATAAATCAAATAGAGAAAAGGATGTCGAGCCGGAGGAAAAAGCACGACCGGTTTTACATTGTTGTTGAATATAAATTTCTTGCTGTAGGGTCTGTCGAATATAAAAATGAATTCATGTTCCGGATGATCGGTGGTGATGCGCTTCAGCGTTTCATAAGCAAACCAGCCGATACCTTCCATCTTATCTTCCAACAACAACCGAGTATTTACCGCTATCCTTGCCATACCTTAACCGACTACAATACCCAATAATCCATTAATCTGGTCTGACACTTTTTTCACTTCTCTGATTTGCAATTGAAGATCCATGATCACCTGATCGTCTTTTTCTACTTTGATCTTATCCATGATCTCATGCATCATACGAAGAACAGCGACGCGTTTTGTTCTCAACACAGAGCGTTGTGTCAACGTCGGTAATAGATCTATATTCGTCGGAACGATGATGTGAAACTTCTCCCAATTGGCGGATACGGCATGAGGACTTGACAACAAACGGATCGCTTCTTTTCGAATTTCCGTATCAGGGTGTTTGATAAAATGCAAACTTCCTACCGCTTCTCCTTTACTTAAGCGCTGCGCCATTTCAGTAAACATGCTGTGGTATACGGGAGTCTGAAAGGTAATTTCCTCCAACTCCTGAAGGATATAACTACCTGCTGATAATTTCTCATCTACCAGCTCATCAAAATGATTCAGCAATAAAGTGATCGCTGATTCTTCTTCTCTTTTAACTAAAAGGGAGACATGATCCAGGGAATCCTCAGGATTTTCAGTCTGTTGTTCAACAAGCGCCTCTTCCAGTGTTTCCGATGAAGGAGGCTGTTGACCTTTGCCGTTATGACGACCGTTGTAAACGAGTTTATTGTATTCAGAAATCAACACCTGTTCATCCACATCCAACACGCGGCTGCATTCTCTAAAGAATACCGCACGCTTGATTCCGTCTTTGATCTGCGTGATGCTTTCTACAATGTCTTTGATGACCGCTGCTTTCTTGTAGGGATCCCGCCCTGCTTCTTCGCTGAGCAAGCCCGCTTTGAAGGTGATAAAGTCTTTTTTGTTTTGCTTGATGAATTCCATCATGCCCTCACCACCCAGCTTGCGAACAAAGCTATCCGGATCTTCCTGATCGGGTAAGACAACGACACTGACATTCATTTCTTCCTTCAAGATCAAATCAACCCCTCGCAAAGCCGCTTTCATACCCGCATTATCACCATCGTATAGCAACGTAATGTTGGGAGTATAACGACGAATCAGTTTGATCTGATCTTCCGTTAAGGCCGTACCAGAAGAAGCAACGACATGTTCGATTCCGCCTTGATGCAAAGAGACCACGTCGGTATATCCTTCTACCAGGAAACATTCATCCAGCTTACGGATCGCGGTCTTGGCATGAAAAAGTCCATACAGCACCTTACTCTTATGGTACACCTCACCTTCCGGAGAGTTCAGGTATTTCGGTTGATTTTTTTCTTTGGTCAACATACGGGCTCCAAAGCCGATGACCTTACCCGCCACACTGTGGATCGGGAACATCACACGCCCTCTGAAGCGATCGTATAATTTTATCTTGGTACTGTCGTTAGCGTTTTCGCGGGCTGTACTGTCGTTAGCGTTTTCGCGGGCTAAAGCGAGCCCCGCTTTTTGCATGATTTCCGGTTTGAACTGATCCGCTACCGCCTTACTCAACAAACCTTCCCAGGCATCGAGGCTGTAACCTAAGTTGAATTTTTTTATGATGGGATCGATGAAACCCCGTTCTCTGAAATAGCTCAAACCGATCGATTGACCTTCATCGCTTTCCCAAAGATTTTTCACATAATGGTCGTTGGCATACTGCAAGGCGATGAGAATACTTTCTCGCTCGGTATCCTGCTGAACGTCTTCTTCTTTTCTACCTAATTCAATAACAGGGATATTGTACTTACTGGCCAGAAATACAATGGCTTCAGAAAAAGTAAATGTTTCATGATCCATGATGAATTGGATCGAATCTCCGGATTTGCCACAACCGAAACAATGATAGATTCCTTTGGAAGGCGTGACTGAAAAAGAAGGTGATTTCTCGTTGTGGAACGGGCAGCACGCCATCATGTAATGCCCTTTTTTCTTAAGGCTTACAAAATCGCCAACCACTTCCACGATATCAACCGCTTGTTGGACTTGCTCTATGGTTTCCCGGGAAATATTCAATAGAATTCCTTCTGATTAATCAAGGTAAGGCAACTATTCTGCCCTTCAAATTGTTGATAAATATAGCACTAAAAAACGTATATTGCGAAAGAAATAGCCTCCCGAGATGACAATTACAAACGAAGACGTACTGAAGGCCTTGTCCACTGTTGAGGAACCGGATTTGAAGAAAGACCTGGTGACCCTGAACATGATCAAGGATGTGAAAGTTGAAGGCAATAAAGTATCTTTTACAGTTGTATTAACAACCCCCGCCTGCCCATTAAAAGAATTGATTAGAAATAACTGTACAGCGGCTGTACAAAAACTGGATGCTTCGCTTCAAGTGGTAGTCAATTTGACTGCCGATGTCAGCAGTACCCGCAATAACCAGCCGATGCTGCCCGGTGTGAAAAACATCATCGCCGTAGCTTCCGGTAAAGGGGGCGTAGGTAAATCTACCGTGACTTGCAACCTGGCGGTGGCCCTGTCCAGAATGGGAGCCAGCGTGGGTATTATTGACGCGGATATCTCCGGCCCTTCTATTCCTGTAATGTTTGACGTAGAAGATGTACGCCCCAACATTGTGGAAGAGAACGGCAAACATGTCATTATTCCAGTTTTGCAATACGGCATCAAGCTCATCTCTATTGGTTTTTTGGCCCCTGCGGAAGCCGCAGTGGTGTGGAGAGGTCCTATGGCCAGCTCTGCCTTAAAGCAATTCTTAGCTGATGTAGAATGGGGTGAGTTGGATTATTTATTGATCGACCTTCCTCCCGGAACCAGTGATATTCACTTGAGTTTGGTACAAAACGTACCCGTAACCGGAGTGGTCATTGTGACCACCCCTCAAAAAGTAGCCCTGGCGGATGCCCGAAAAGGATTGAATATGTTCAAACAGCCACAAATCAACGTTCCTATATTGGGAGTAGTCGAAAATATGGCTTATTTTACTCCTCAGGAACTTCCTGACAGCAAATACTATATCTTCGGAACCGGAGGCGGTAGACAGCTGGCAACAGAAAATGAGGTCGCCTTCCTTGGAGAAGTTCCTTTGGTACAAGGGATTCGTGAAAGCGGCGATTCAGGCAAACCGCATGTGATGTCAGATGATATTACAGCAGATGCCTTTAAACATCTTGCTGAAAATGTAGCGCAGCAAGTCGCTATCCGCAACAGCAAGTACAGTGCAACACAGAAAGTTGAAATAAAACTCTAACATGGAAACAGTAGTGAGCAGCAATCAGGAATTATTTGACCGCGTAGAAAAAGCGTTAGAAAGCATACGCCCTTATCTGAAATCAGATGGTGGAGACGTGAAGCTACTGGAACTAACACCGGACAACGACGTAAAGTTAGAGCTTTTGGGAAACTGCAGTTCTTGCGCGATGTCAGCCATGACATTGAGAGCGGGTGTTGAAGAAGCCATTCGCAAAATGGCTCCAGAAGTTAAAGCAGTAATCGCTGTCAATAATTAATACGTAGCAATTTCACACACCCCATGAAAATAGGCATTTTCTTCGGCGGTCCTTCTCGTGAAAGAGAAATCTCTTTTGCAGGAGGTCGTACGGTATACGATAACCTCAATAAAAAACTATTCACACCTGTTCCTGTATTCGTTGACAGTCTCGGACAATTCATTTTGCTGGACTGGCAATACTTGTACAAAGGAACGGTACGTGACTTTTATCCTCCCTTTGAATTTCTTCCGAACAGTGTCCATGGTTTTCAGATCTATATCGAATCATTAGGTAAACTGTCGACTGCAGAAATGAACGAACTGATCGCTAAGGTCGGTCGTAAAATTGAACCTTCAGAATTCAATGCCTTGTTTGACTTCGCTTTTCTGGCGCTGCACGGACCATACGGAGAAGACGGAAGTATACAGGGTATATTGGAATGGCACGGCATTCCTTATACCGGTTCTGGCATTTTGCCTTCTGCCATCGGTATCGATAAAGTGGTACAGAAAAAACTCATGACTGCTGCTGGCTTTGAAGGCCCGGCCTTCACTACCCTTTCGCGCGATGCATGGGAACAAACAACGAACAAACAAGACATACTTTCTTCACTTACCGAGAAGCTGGGTGAAATGTTTGTAGTCAAAGCTCCGCATCAAGGATCTTCCATTGGTATTTCTGTGTTGACCAACCCATCTTTGGCTGAATTTGAAAAAGCCATTGAAAAAAGTTTTTTCATTCACCGCATTGAAAAAGCAGCATGGACTTCCGCAGATGCCAATGAAAAAATAAGACACTTGGCGCAACTCACCGATATCCGTGAAGGCATAGGTTTCCCTGCCGAGACACCGCAAGGACAAGTATTTTATCATCCGGAAGCGTTGCTTCAATTCCTGAACGATCATTTCAAAACATCCAACGATACCGTGTTCTTATCTCCTGAAGATACAGAAGACAGCATCATCATCGAATCATTCATCAAAGGCGAAGAGTTTTCTTGCATTGTTGTACGCAATGAAAACGGTAAAGCCTTGGCCTTGCCTCCTACAGGCATCGTAAAGAAAACCGACCTCTTCGATTACCGCTCCAAATACCTTCCGGGTATGTCACGCAAAGTGACACCGATCGATTTGCCAACAGAAGAAATCAACCGCATCAGAAAGTCTTGCGAGCAATTATTTGATGCCTTGAACTTTGATGTGTACGCACGTTTAGATGGTTTTTATGGCACAGACGGAAAGATCTTTTTAAACGATCCGAATACCACATCCGGCATGATGCCTTCTTCGTTCTTCTTCCATCAAGCGGCGGAGATCGGATTGAACCCTTCTCAGTTTCTGACTTACATCATCCGCACTTCTTTGCAAGAACGTATGCATGCCGGAAAGAAAGTAGCGAAGCTAAAACGTTTGCTCGCGGCATTGGATCTTAAAATCAATGCGGACCATTCCAGCGAAACACGCAAGACACGCATTGCAGTCGTGATGGGTGGTTATTCGTCTGAACGACACATCTCTGTAGAGAGTGGAAGAAATATTTATGAAAAACTTTCTTCCAGTGAAAAATACGAACCCATACCTGTATTCTTAACAGGTGATTCAGAAAACATTGAATTGTACTTAATGCCTGTCAACATCATGTTGAAAGACAACGCGGACGACATCCGTGAAAAAGTAAAAGCGGTGTACAAAAAACATCCGGTCATTCAACAGATCCAGGAAGAAGGTGCTGCTTTGACGAAGCGTTATGTTTCCCGTGTCATCAGTGAACCAAAAAAAATCACCTTGCCTGAATTAGCCGATATGGCCGATGCGGTGTTCATCGCCCTTCATGGTCGCCCCGGAGAAGACGGTACCTTACAGCGTGAATTAGAGAAATTCAATTTACCTTACAATGGATCAGGTCCTGACAGTTCTTCTATTACGATCAATAAATACGAAACCAACACTTTGCTTGAAAAGCACGGCATCTTAGTAGCGAAACGCAAACTGGTGACGAAAGCCGAATGGGCAAAAGAAAAAGACGCCCTCCTCTCCTCTTTAGAAAACGCATTAGGCTATCCGATGATTGCGAAGCCGGCTGATGACGGCTGCAGTTCAGCGGTGAAAAAAATTAAAAATGCTGCCGAACTCAAAGCCTATATCAAATTAATGTTTGCCGAAGATGCGTTGCAAGGTTCTGAGAGCGCGGAGGTATTAAAGATCAGAGCCAATGAAGAGTTTCCCCAAAAAGATTTCTTCCTGGCAGAGGAATTGGTATCTGCCAAAGGCGCTAAACATTTCCTGGAAATCACAGGTGGCATCATGACACGTTACGATGCCAAAGGAGAATTGCAATACGAAATCTTCGAACCTTCAGAAGCTTTGGCTACAGGAGACATCCTTTCCTTAGAAGAGAAATTTCTGGCAGGTGAAGGACAAAACATCACGCCGGCACGTTTTGCTTTATCCAAGAAGAAAGAAGATTACAAAGCCATTGCCGCAGAAGTAAAAGCGACACTGGAAAAAACAAGCCGCATCTTAAACGTGCAAGGGTATGCGCGTATCGATGCCTTTGTAAGAGTTTATGACAACAACAAAGTAGAAACCATCGTCATCGAAGTCAACTCCTTGCCAGGTATGACGCCAGCTACCTGCATTTTCCATCAAACGGCGATCAATGGTTATAGACCCTATGATTTCATTGACAACATATTGACATTCGGCATACAAAGACAAAAGCAAACTCATTTACAAGCATAAAATATGACACTATTCAAACCAGAAAAACCAAGAGACCTATTCATCCACCTTGCGCTGATCCTTGCGTCTTTCTTCATTCTATTATTAATTTTCTTTTATGGTTACCTGCCTTCCGCTACCAATCATGGAGAAACCATCACGGTACCAAAACTGGAAGGTATGAGTTTGAAAGAGATGGAAGATTTTCTGGATTCCAAAAACCTGGACTATGAAATCAACGACTCTACTTACAAAGCCGGTGTAAAACCTTTGACAGTATTAAACCAGCACCCAGCGCCGGGATCCAAGGTGAAGAAGAACAGAAGAATCTACATTACCATTGCTTCTGAAACGCCTCCCAATGTTAAAATGCCTAAGCTGGTGGATCAATCTTTACGCTCCGCCGAAATGTCTTTGAAAGGCTATGACCTGGTATTGGACAGTATCCATTATGTATCCAGTCCTCATGCAAACTTAGTATTGAAACAATTGGTAGGTAAAAAAGAAATTCTATCCGGTACTCTCATTCCGAAAGGAACAAAAGTCACCTTGATTGTTGGAAACGGAACAGGCAATGAAACCGTAGAATTACCTAATCTTGTAGGCATGCCTTTAGAAGATGCGACCGTATACCTTTCCGGTTTAAATTTGGCAAGAGGAGTGATTCGCTATGTCCCTGATGCTACCGAAGAAGAAGGAACAATAATTTCACAAAAACCGGCGTTTAAGAGCGGAGAGATTCTGCATGCCGGAGAAATGATTGACATTTGGGTAGCAGGTGAAGAAAAATAGCCAAACCATGAGACTACCTTTTTTACTTGTTTTTTTTATTGGTATCCTTTGCGGCACAGCTTGGGCACAACCACGTGTCTATCCCCTAGCTTGGGATGCAGACGCGTCGGCTAATTTACGCACTCAAGCGACCACAGCTTTTACAAACACGTTAAAGCTTCCCTATTTTTACGATTTCAGCAGCAGGTACCTGCACATCGATACCATTATCAAAGGATCAACCGTAAGAGTGGTAACGATGAGACCACATGGGTTAAAGAGCAATGATACCGTTGTTGTCAGCGGCGCCAAAGCTCCCGCAGTGGTAACAGACTTAAACGGGTTAAAGGTGGTGAATAGAATTTCGGATTACGAAGTGGAGTTATACAACGACGCTGGTTTAGCTGCACCCGTATCCAGCACACAGGACATCGATTACTTGCGTATCAACAAATTAAGGGCGATAGAAACAATCGTACCGGATACACTCGCATTTCAATACAATCAAGGCGGTGTACAGATCAATGGCGGTTCTGCCAAAAATCAGCCGAGCTATTACGTGGCGCGCTTCGATGGATTGCGCGAGAATGGAGTACCGTACAATACGACCAATCAATTTGCGATAGGAGAAACGGATTCTCTACGTTCTCAACCCTTTGATTTATCTTCTTATACGGTGAGTGATAATTTGTACATGAGTTATTACTACCAACACGGCGGATATGGAGAACAGCCGGATAATAACGATCATTTATACCTTGATTTTTTAGACAATACCATGCAATGGAACACCGTCAAAGACCTGACAGGAGCAGCCGGACATGTTGATTCTTTTTATATCGCCATGGTACCTATTGATGACACCAAATATTTGCACAATGCCTTTCAATACCGCTTCCGAAGCTATGGCAGACAATCGGGAGCTTATGATATATGGAACCTGGATTATATTTATATCAATTCCAACCGAACACCGGCAGATACATTCCTTACGGATTATGCCATTAGAAATGGAGATCAATCTTTTCTTCAGTTTAGTTATACCGCGATGCCGTTTAATCATTTTTTTACAGGCAACAATGATGCGACCACATACTTTAACAAAACATTAAAAACTACGGCTACCCATCAGGCGAATTTGGGGAAACTGAAATCTATTGACATCGTATTGCGGGACAAAGATCAAGCACTGGTTTCTACTTTTCAAAGTACCGCCGATAGCGATGCCTTTAAAGACCGTACCTATACAAATACGATAGGAGCGCAAGTTTTCCCAACCAGGAATGCTCCTACTTACATTGACTTATCTTATCTCCTGACTGAAGTTCATCGTACCGATGTGAGCGTTCCTATTTCAACCGGTTCTATGGAAATGATGTTTAACAATGTTGTAACTAAACGCACATTTTTATACGACTACTACGCTTACGATGACTCCGAAGCAGAATCAGGCTTCGGTCTTAACGAAGGAGGTGTTCACTTTGCTACACAGTTTGTATGCAAACATAAAGACACACTTACCCATGTTGATTTTTGTTTTACAAGGAATAAAGACATCTCACTTGAAAACTATCAAATGTTCCTGATGGTCTGGGGAGACACGGTAACGGCAGAACTTTACAAAGAAGCCATTAACATTCATTATCCTTCTTCTCCCAATGGATTTGTTCGCTACCAACTGGTCAATCCTATTGTGATAGACTCCGGTTCTAAATTCCATATCGGCTACTTAAAAAACTTTCCGGAATTATTAACGGTGGGTTATGATCGCAACAGAGATTCCAGAGCGAAGAGTTTCTATAAAAGTGGGGCAACCTGGTATCGAA
>JAQZBV010000169.1 GCA_029237685.1 Cytophagaceae bacterium
TTGTTCCTCTCCGTGTTTCCAATCTATATCAAAGAAATCGACATAGTCAGAATGTATCCCCTTTTCAAAGACATCTCTCAACCACACATTGGTATAATCATAAGCCATGTGATTGGGTACGATATCTTGTAACCACCCCATCTTCCGGTTCGCCAATACTAAAGCCAATTCTCGCAGCTCTTCAAGAGTACCTAACTCAGGGTTAATGACGTGAGGATTAATGACATCATAACCATGATTACTGCCGCATCGAGACTGAAAAAATGGGGCGCAATAGACAGTACTTATTCCTAATTGATCAAGGTATCTGACGATACCTTTCATGTCATGAAGTTTGAAATTGCAGTTCGCCTGCAAGCGATACGTTGATCCAGGAATATACATAGTCAATGAGTTTAATAATCAAATGATATTGCTGAGTCGTACACTATAGTTGTACCTGCATGCTAAACAAAACTTATACCAGTCTCTTATGATCATTCCTACTCATAGTTAATACATTAACTGAGGTAAAAAACATATGTGGAATCAAATTGTGGAATTCTGTACATCCTGTGATTATTGATTCCCCAGATGTGTCTAAGCAATTATTCGTTGAGATTTTTGGAAAGCTTTGCGTAGTATTTAAAGAAAGCTGTATTAGATTTAATTTTGTTTATGCTAATTCCGCTTTTTACTGGTACACGTTTTGCCTACCGAATACTATCTATCCAACCTCCAATATCGTATGAATACAAAGTTAGGCGCCCAGTTCCGGTTGAATCAACCGTGCGAGTTTAAAGTATGGGCTCCCGAATCAGAAGAAGTAAAACTAATACTCTCTGGATACGAAGAGCCTATTGAAATGAGTAAAGATGAATTTGGCTATTGGTCAGTGTCTGTAGACGGTGTAAAGGCAGGTGATTTGTACATGTATAAACTAGACCGGGAAAAGCCTATCCCTGATCCTGCCTCTTTACATCAACCGGATGGCGTCCATGGTGCGTCGCAAGTCATCGACCAAGAAGCTTTCTTATGGAGTGACAAGGACTGGTCTAACATTCCAATGGAAGACCTTATCATCTATGAGTTACATGTAGGTACCTTTACTCCTCAAGGTACATTCGATGCTGTGATTCAAAAGCTTGACTACCTTGTTGATTTAGGGATTAACGCCATAGAACTCATGCCGATCTCCCAGTTTCCGGGTGACAGAAACTGGGGATATGACATTGCCTCGCCCTTTGCGATTCAAAATTCTTATGGTGGACCGGATGGCTTAAAGAGATTGGTGAATGCCTGTCACCTTAAAGGCTTGGCCATAATCATTGATGCTGTATACAATCATTTGGGTCCGGAAGGAAATTATATGATAAGTTGTGGACCCTATCATACGGATAAGTATAATACGCCATGGGGATGCGCGATTAACTTTGACGATGCGCATTCTGATGAAGTAAGGAATTATTATATTCAGAATGCACTCCTCTTCTTTAAAGATTATCATGTAGATGCCTTAAGGCTGGATGCTGTGCACGCCTATAAAGACGAAGGGGCTATTCATTTTGTACAAGAACTTAGTATTGCCGTAAAGGAGCTGAGTACACAATTAAACAAACCCTTGTTGTTGATTGGAGAATGCGATTTGAATGATCCCCGCTATATTTCTCCTGTAGACCAAAAGGGAATGGGCTTGGATGCGCAGTGGTGCGATGAATTTCATCATGCCCTGCATGCACTGATTACCGGAGAAACAACCGGCTACTACGCAGACTTCGGAGATCTGGAGCACATGCGTCGTGCTCTTGCGCAGGCTTATGTATACACCGGACATTACAGCAAACACCGGAAAAAGACATTCGGCAAATTCCCTCAGGAGAATCATCACCATCAGTTTGTAGTCTTCTCTCAGAACCACGACCAGATTGGAAATAGGCTTTTGGGCGAAAGACTCAGCAAACTTGTTTCTTTTGAACGATTGAAACTGAGTGCTGCATTAGTCTTGCTTTCTCCGGCCATTCCACTCTTGTTTATGGGAGAAGAATTTGGTGAAGAAAACCCCTTTTTATTTTTTATTGATCACAGTGATCCTGTACTAAAAGAAAATGTAAAAGAAGGCCGTAAAAAAGAGTTTGCTTATTTCTTCGCCGGTAAAGAAGCTCCGGATCCTGCAGCCATAGAAGTATATGATCAATCAAAATTAAATTGGTCTTTGTTGAACAAACCGGATAAAAAAGCATTATTCAATTACTACAAACGCTTAATCGCTATAAGAAAAAAAAGCATATCAGGTGCCAAACATCCGATTGGTTCTGTGAAAGTTCAAATGAATGAATTTCAAAACATCATTACACTGGAACAATTAAGCCCATTGAAAGATCATACCTTATACTTAATCATCAATTTCGGAGATGCCAACGTAGCACATGTCATGGAAAATGAGAGACAATGGAAACTCTCGCTAAACTCAGCGTCAACGGAATGGGGAGGCGACATCTCATTGACAGAAAAGATTGTCACACAGGGGAATTTACTATATGTAGCCCCCGAATCTGTGATCGTCCTAGAAAGCGTATAAACTCTGATGAAAGATCTGAATAATATGCATTGCGTTGAAATGCATCAGTCTTTTAGAATAAAAAACAGAAAAAATCTGTATAAGTAGCCCTTTACAAACTACTTATACAGATTTAAATTACAGGTTATTTTTTCTCTTATTATAATAGACGATGCCGCCTATCAGACCAAGTATAACAAGTCGAATAGCCACCTTGCGGGCAAACATTCCAGGCTTGTGTTTAAGCATTACCCCCAATCCCCTTTCTTTGACCAGGTTCGGAAATCTGGCATGCAACACATCACTGATTAAGCCTTCCACAACATCCATTCTATCCGCCAGGATAAGCAGTAACCAACGTCGGTTCATGCTTTCACTGAATGTAAAAGCCAATCTGCGAAAGACTCCACTTAAAGCCCTGGGAGGATAAGGTGTACCGAATACAGCGGGCAAATAAGGCCGCTCGGTTGATTTCAAGATTTCAACTTTTGCTGGTTGAAGCGATGGTCGTGTCCACTGGCTGCGCTTGTGGTCATCGCCGGTATATTTCTTTATGGGATAAGTAGGCTCGTTCTCTGGATCGGCGTCCACACCCCAGCCTATGATTTTCGTAGCATCTATTATTTTATTTTTCATAATACTTATCGTTTAGCAGATGGAGGAATAAGAACTGTCTTGATGCAGTTATCCATTTTCTCTGAGAAGATGCGATAACCGTCAGCAACATCTTCTAATGGAATCCGGTGTGTGATAATGCCTTTTGGATTTAATCTTCCGGACTGCACGTGTTCTATTAATCGGGGCAATAAACGCTTTACTGAAGCTTGATTCGCACGTATAGTAATTCCCTTATTCACAACATTACCGATAGGAATAATATTACCGGTTGGGCCATACACACCTACGATGGAAACAATCCCACCTTTCTTTACAGAATTAATTGCCCAATGCAAAGCAGTCGCAGATCCTGCTTGTATCAGCAATTTTCGTCCAGTTAGTGTCTGCCAGCCGTCTCCTGAAGCTTCGCAGCCTACGGCATCGATGCAAACATCAGCACCAAACCAGTCGGTAGTCTTTTTTACAAATTCTACCACATCATCCATTTCTTTAAAACTATAAGCTTCGCAAGGCGCATAGTTTCTAACAAATTCCAATCTATAGTCGATGTGGTCGATGACAATCACTCTTGACGGTCCGAACAACCAGGCACATTTGGCGGCCATGATACCGATAGGTCCGGCGCCAAAAATCACTACGGTATCACCTTTTTTTATCCCGCCCATTTCACAAGCCTGATAAGCGGTAGGTACTACATCGGTTAACAAGAGTGCATCATCAGGATCCATGTCGGGTGGAATAACTGTTGGACCTACATCGGCGAAAGGAACTCTTACGTATTCAGCCTGACCGCCATTGAATCCACCGGCTGTATGAGAGTATCCAAAGATACCGCCCACAGCAGTGGCTTCAGGATTGGATTCATGGCAATTGCCATAAAGTTCCTGTTTGCAAAAGGCACAACGTCCGCAACTAATATTAAAAGGTACAAGCACATGATCCCCTACTTTCAGTTTTTGTACTTCGGAACCAATCTCTTCGACGATACCGATAAACTCATGTCCAAAAGTAGATCCGACACGGGTATCAGGGACAAGACCATGATACAAGTGAAGATCCGAGCCGCAAATGCAAGAACGTGTAACACGAACGATGCAATCTTCCGGATGTTCAATAACGGGATGAGGCTTTTCTGTTGCGCGGACTCTATAAGGTCCGCGATAATCCATAGCTAGCATAATGTTACAGTTGGTTTCTACTTTCTCAGAAAAAAATGTGCCAACGGAATTTTCAATTCGTTTAAAGAAAATACCTTTTGATAGATGGCAATACACACTCAATATGAGAAAAAGGTTTGCATATTTTTTCCCATAAAAAAAAGCGGAGGCTTGAGGCCTCCGCTTTATAGGTTATTTAGCAGGTTCCGGATAATCACTCCATTGAATATCTGTAGTTGGAGTAGCAGATTTTACTTCTTCGCTTCTCACCTTAGACAAATCTAAATCGTGCTCCTCCATAGATTCCTGAGTACGCTCAGTTCCTTTAGGAGTGACTTCAGTCAAACCATTTGTTTCTACTACATTTTTCAAAGGGTCCTTGATGTATTGCCAATTTTCTCCAAGGCCAGGGCTTGTGCCTTTATTCCAAGGGCCGCGTGTTGTACCGCCTGAAAGATTAAAGTACGTATTGCTGTAACGCGGATCTGACTCCAGTACACCTGGAGGAAAGTTAGGCTGAATCGTTGACAGCGCGGCTTCAAACATTTGCATGTGCGCTACTTCTCTTGTCATCAAAAACATCAATGTTTCCTTCACATAAGGATCATCGGTATATTTCATCAAAGATTCGTAAACGATCTTCGCACGAGATTCCGCGCCAATATTAGAACGAAGATCCACTGTCAGGTCTCCATTGGCATTCACAAATGCTCCAGACCATGGCGTACCCATGCTGTCTGTAACGGTAGGTCCCCCTCCACTCAAGACGAAGAAGTGAGGATTAACCAACGCATCGTGAATGAATGATTCCTTCTTAGTTTTCCCATCCAATAACTTGTCTACAATCTCATCGCTGTCTGCGGCATCTTTCAACTCCCCATTGATGCCCGTCAGCAGCATCTGAATCGTAGCTCCTACAATTTCAAGATGGCTGAATTCTTCCGTAGCAATGTCCATCAGCATATCATACTTATCGGGATGCACATGCTTCACTCCGAAGGCTTGAACAAAATACTGCATGGCAGCTTTTAGTTCACCGTTACCCCCACCAAACTGTTCCAACAGCAGGCGGGCAAACCGAGGGTCCGGTTTTGATACCCTGGCATTAAATTGTAATTCTTTTGCGTGGTAAAACATAGTGGTATAGTTTGGTTCTTTATTCATCAGTGAAGAATCATGCCAGTCGAATGAACGCTGAAGAGGGAGGTTCTCCAAGGATGACTTTGCAAAAATTTCCTCATTGCTATTTAAAAATGTACAAAAAAAATCAGTAGACACATTGCTGCATCTACTGACTCATAACCTAAGCTTTACACTCAACTATTCTTCTTCGTTTGCTGCGGCAAGATTGATCGTACCTTCAGCTACCTCCGTAAGAATACTGTCTGCATTTTTCTCTTCTTCTAAAATTTCTTCCAGAATAGAAGCTACTTCTGACAATCCCAGTACATTGGCGAATGTACGAAGGGTGCCGTAGGATGCGATTTCATAATGCTCTACTTT
>JAQZBV010000046.1 GCA_029237685.1 Cytophagaceae bacterium
CGATATAGAAGGTTTTACGTATGAAGAAATGGCCAAGATATTGGATATTCCAATAGGCACCGTACGTTCAAGACTTCACCGAGCGCGCTCGATCTTAAAAGACAAGCTTCGTGAATACGCGGGACAAATGGGATTTAAAGAAAAAACGAACAATAAGGAAAGTTAATATATCACCCAATTATGGAGAAAGGATTACTCAGTTCTATTCAATCGTTACTAGGTATTAAAAAGACACCTAAGTCCTGCTGTAAAGACTGCCTGTCGCTTCTATACACCGTGTTGGACGGAGAAGCAACAGACGAGGAAATCAAATACCTCAACGAGCACGTCAATAGTTGTTCTCCCTGTTATCAGCATTATCACATTGAGAAAGCAGTAAAGGAAGTCATTAAATACAAGGTGGCTAAAAAAGAAGTTCCGAGTGATTTGATCAACTGCATCAAAAATAAATTGAATCAATAATATGAGCGGTAAACTGATCATCTTCTCCGCTCCATCAGGCTCCGGCAAAACTACCATTGTTAAGCACCTGATCTCCAAATTTCCCAATTTAGGTTTTTCCATCTCTGCCTGTACCCGCGACCGACGTGGCCGCAACGAAGAAAACGGCAAAGACTATTATTTCCTCTCTCCTGAAGAATTCAAACAAAAAATAGACGAACAAGCATTTGCCGAATGGCAAGAAGTTTACCCAGGTGGTTTTTACGGTACATTGCGTTCTGAAATTGAACGCGTGTGGGCACAAGGCAAACATGTCATCTTTGATGTAGATGTTAAAGGTGGCGTAAATCTAAAAAAAGCTTACGGTAATAAAGCCTTATCTATTTTTGTAAAAGCACCCTCCATCGAAGAATTAGAAAGAAGACTTCGTGATCGTGGTACTGAAACAGAAGATAAAATTTCCGCACGAGTTTTCAAGATGAAATTTGAAATGACTTTCCAGGATCAGTTTGATGTGGTACTTGTCAACGAAAATCTTGAAACGGCTTTAGCTGAAGCTGAAAAATTGGTCACTGATTTCCTTAAAAGCTAAGCGATGAAAATAGGGCTGTTCTTTGGCTCTTTTAATCCCATCCATACCGGGCACCTCATCATTGCCAATATCATGGCAGAGAATGCAGGTATTGACCAAGTATGGTTTGTGGTCAGTCCTCAAAATCCATTCAAGAAAAATAATAGTTTGCTTCATGAATTTGACCGCTATGACATGGTGCGTCTGGCGATTGACTCACATGACAAATTACGCGTCACCGATGTGGAATTCCGCATGCCCAAACCAAGTTATACGATCGATACGCTCACCTACTTACAAGACCAACATCCCGAACATACTTTTTCTTTGATCATCGGCAGTGATAATTTGGTGCAGTTTAACAAGTGGAAAAATCACGAACAGATACTGAGTCACTTCAAACTTCTTGTCTACCGCAGGCCAGGAGATGAAGCGCATGAATTATTTCATCATCCTGCCGTCACGATGGCAGAAGCGCCATTGTTGGATATCTCTGCGACTTTTATTCGTCAGCTGATCAAAGAAGGAAAGTCCGTGAAGTACATGTTACCGGATGCGGTGATTGATTACATCAGGGATAAAAAATTGTTCGAATAAAATTTATCAGCATTGTCCCGGTAGGGACAACAGCTTTTTAGAAAAAAAAATAATTAGGGACGGCATATTCTTGAATGAAATGCGATTCGTTTAATTTTTTGATAAAACATCACCATTCATTTTCATACCATCACTTTCGTCCCTAAAGGGACTTAAACTATTTTTGTAATTTCTTCTACAGAGCTGCCGCCCCTAGCGGGCTTGTAGTTGCTTTTCCAACAAGTTGGAAAAGATAGCGCATAAAAAAAAGGGGCCGAAGCCCCTTTCTTATTCTTTTATATTTTCCGCCCCTCGTACCTCCTTGCTCGTCCCTACTTACACTGTCAACAATTCATTCTCTTTCTTAGCGATCAACTGATCTACTTTTAGAATGTAACTATCCGTCAAGACTTGCACTTTATCTTCCGCTGTTTTGATATCATCTTCAGAAGCACCTTCTTTTAATAATTTTCTTAATGATTCATTGGTATCTTTTCTGATGGAACGCACACGTACCTTTCCTTCTTCACCTTCAGCCTTCGCTTGTTTTACCAACACTTTACGACGGTCTTCCGTCAATGGAGGAACGTTGATGCGTACAATCTCCCCATCGTTTTGAGGATTGAATCCTAAATTGCTTTCTCTGATGGCTTTGTCAATCACCGCTACCATGGCCTTTTCCCAAGGTTTGATGGCCAATGTACGGGCATCCGGTGTGTTCACTGAAGCGACTTGACTGATCGCCGTAGGTGTACCATAGTAATCTACCATGACACTTTCTACCATATTAGGCATTGCTTTACCGGCACGAATTTTTGTCAATTCATTATCGATGTGCTTCAAGGCCTTTTCCATGTCCTCTTTTGCCTCGTCTAAGAAAAACTGAATCTCTTCCATGAAATAATATATTAGTTAACTGTTACCAATGTTCCTACATCTTCGCCTTTCAGCACTCTTAAAAGATTGCCTTCTTTGTTCATATCAAATACGATGATCGGCAAAGAGTTTTCTTTACACAAAGTGAAAGCCGTCATGTCCATGATCTGCAATCCTTTTTCATATACTTCGTCGAAGTTCACTTTTGCAAAACGTGTCGCTGTCGGATCTTTTTCCGGATCTGCAGTATAGATACCGTCTACGCGTGTCCCTTTCAATACTACATCCGCTTCGATTTCGATGGCTCTTAAGCTGGCGGCTGTATCCGTTGTAAAATAAGGGTTACCCGTACCGGCACCTAATATTACGACACGACCTTTTTCCAGGTGACGTACCGCGCGACGGCGGATAAAGGGTTCACAGACTTGTTCCATTCTTATACCGGATAACAAACGTGTATCCACGTCAATGTTTTCCAGCGCACTTTGCAGCGCCATACTATTGATCACGGTGGCCAACATGCCCATGTGATCGCCTTGTACTCGATCTATTCCTGTGGCAGCCGCTTCTATACCTCGGTAAATATTGCCTCCACCGATGACGATGGCTACTTCTACACCCGCTTCGATGACTTTTTTCACCTCCGCTGCATAGCTCGTAAGCACTTCGGTATCAATACCGTAACCCTTACTACCCATCAAGGCTTCACCACTTAATTTTAACAGAATTCTCTTATACTTCATTTCTTTAGCAAATTGATCCGACAAATATAACAGGTTCTGCGGTTTTTGAGAAGATTCAACACGGGTAAATTCAGCAAATTTACCCACCAAATACGTTCACTTTCCTGTTTAAAGTCATAAATTGGGGAAATTAAGGTCCTTTACCTTTATCAACCTATCTTTGTTATCCATTGTATATGAATTCAATCGTTCGCAGTACCCTAGTCCTTGCTCTCCTCAGCACTTTTATAGGATGTCAAAGTCAACAAGGAAGTAAAACATCTTCCAAAACCAAAGACAGCAATACGCCTGTTGTGACATTGGAAAACGAAAAAGTATTGACTGAAAAAGATACGCTTCCTTACCAGGCTTCTTACACCAGACTTCACGATTTGCTGCACACCAAATTGACTGTTGCTTTTGACTGGCAAAAGCAGCAGATGAATGGAACAGCTAATCTCGTCTTGAAACCCTACTTCTACGATCAAAAAGAAATCATCTTAGATGCTAAGGGCTTTGATATCCATGAAGTAAGTCTGGTAAAACCCAATGCTAAAACATTGGTTTATTCTTACGACAAGAAAAAACTAATCGTCACGCTGGATAAAACCTACACACAGAAGGACACCTTCGAATTAAAAATAAAATATACTGCCAAGCCAAATGAATTGCCAAAAGGCGGAAGTGCCGCGATTACTGAAGACAAAGGGTTGTATTTCATCAATGCAGACGGCAAAGATCCTAAAAAACCAAAACAAATCTGGACACAAGGTGAAACAGAGGCGGCTTCTTGCTGGTTCCCTACGATTGATGCGCCTAACGAAAGATGTACGCAGGAAATGTTCATCACGGTAGAAGATAAATATACGGTGATCTCTAACGGGGAACTGATCTACTCTAAGAAAAATGCAGACGGTACTAAAACCGTGAATTGGAAAATGAACAAGCCGCATGCCCCGTATTTGTTCATGATGGTAGTCGGTGAATTCGCCGAAGTAAAAGATACCTGGAGAGGAAAAGAAGTACACTACTTCGTAGAGAAAGAATACGAGCCTTATGCGAAAGCGATTTTTGGAAATACTCCTGAAATGTTAGAGTTCTTCTCTACCCGCCTGAACTATGACTACGCCTGGAATAAATATTACCAAGTAGTCGTAAGAGATTATGTATCGGGCGCGATGGAAAATACAACAGCCAGTATTTTCATGGAAGCCTTACAGGTCGATGACCGTGCCTTGTTAGACGATAACTGGGAAACTATCGTTGCCCATGAATTATTTCACCATTGGTTTGGAGACCTGGTAACTTGTGAATCCTGGTCCAATCTTCCATTGAACGAATCCTTTGCGAACTATTCTGAATATTTATGGCTGGAACATAAATTCGGTAAGGACGAAGCCGATTACCACAGCATCGACGAACAAGATGGTTACCTCGGCGAAGCACAAAGCAAACAAGTGGATCTGATACGTTTTCATTATAAAGAGCGTGAAGACATGTTCGATGCGCACAGCTACAATAAAGGTGGGCGTGTGTTGCACATGCTCAGAAATTATGTAGGAGATGAAGCCTTCTTCAAATCACTAAGTCTTTATTTGAAAAAGAATGAATTTACTTCTGTAGAAATTCACAACCTGCGCTTGGCATTTGAAGAAGTAACAGGCGAAGACCTGAACTGGTTTTTCAATCAATGGTTCTTAAATAAAGGACATGCGGACATTAAAATCAGTCACCGTTATGAAGGTGGTAACTTAGTGATCAAAGTAAAACAAGATCAAGATCCTGCTACTACTCCAATTTATAAACTACCGATCGACATTGACATCTACGATGCAGCAGACAACAAAGTCCGTAAGCGTATTTGGATAACCAAAGACAATGAAGAAGTAAAAATACCATTGGCTGCGAAACCGAAATTAGTGATCGAAGATCCGGAATATCAAATTCTCGGTACAGTAGAGCATAGCAAACCGACAGAAGAATGGTATGCGCAATTTGCTTTAGCAAAAAATTACATGGCGCGTCTGGATGCTGTCGATCATATTTTCGAAGTAGGTGAAGATGTAAACCCTTTTGAAAACAATCCTAAGAACAGAGAGCTATTGCACAGTATTTTGAAAGATTCCTTCTGGGATGTGCGTTTTGCAGGCTTGGCGATGTTTAGTAAATTCTTCATTGAAAGACCGGAGGAATATGCAGCAGACATGGAGAACATTGCCATGAATGATCCGAAGTCTTTGGTAAGAGCCCGTTGCATTTTCTTATTGAACTCTTTGGACAAAGAAAAATTCAAAACGGTGTTCCAAAAGAACATCGATGCCAAACCTTATTCTGTAGCCGGTGCAAGTTTGTTTGCTTTATTGTCTTTAAAAGACTCAACAGCCATTGCGAGACTTCCTGAGTTTGAAAAATACAACAACATTAACATCGTCATTCCTTTGGCTGTCTATTTCACAGAAAGTGTTCAGGTCGACAAATACCAGTGGTTTAAGAATGCCATTACGACCGCTTCTGACAGAGGTGTGTATCAGTTGTTGAATTACTTTGGTACTTACCTTACGTTGGTGACAGCAGAAGAAAAGAAAGATGGAATGGCTGTGTTGAAAGAAATTTCTGAAAAAAATAAACACGAAGTGATAAGAGAAGCGGCGAAGGCGCAATTGGCAAGTTTGAAGTAATCACTGTCTAACCCCTAAATCCCCTAAAGGGGACTTTGCTATTTACTTAACAAAAAAGCTCGTCACATTTAGTATGCGATGAGCTTTTTTATTTCATCAGAATCTAAGTCCCCTTTAGGGGATTTAGGGGTTAGACTGACTATTTATTTAAGAATGAATTATACATCCACACCGTTTTTTCTTGTTCTCTGATGTAATCAGACATCAAGGCATTTGTTCCTTCATCGCCGGCATCAGCAGATAGTTCCAGCAATTCTCTTTCCAATACCAATAATTTCTGAAAACCATCCACTACCAATTGCACCGCTTCTTTTCCATTGGATACATCTTTCGCTTCTTTAATGGAAGCATGTTTTACATAGTCAGAAAAATTATGCGTAGGCGTTTCTCCCAATGTCAGAATACGTTCCGCGATTTCATCCGTCTTTAAGAAGGCATCGTTGTATAGTTCTTCGAACTTTACATGCAATTCAAAGAATTTCTCTCCTTTGATGTTCCAGTGAAAGCCTCTAGCATTGGCATAAAACACCTGGTAGTTTGCCAGTAATGTATTCAATTTTTTCGCTAAGTCTTTACCTTTTGCAGCATCTAAGCCGATCTGGTTTAATTTTTTACTCATATATATCTTTAGTTTATGGCAAAATTTCCATTATGACCCAATATATAAATTTTAAGGTAGGGATAAAATAATAACGAAAAAAAGGCCGGTACATTGGAGTGTCCGGCCTTTCTATCAAAACAATTCGTTATATGCTGTAAGCGGATTTCTTCCGGTGGTTAAAGAACTCATACACGACCGGAAAAACCAGAAGAGTAAAAATCGTCGCAGTAATTAAACCGCCTATCACCACAATGGCCAATGGCTTTTGTGTTTCCGATCCGATACCACTGGAAATAGCCGCCGGCAACAAACCAATAGCAGCCATAGTAGCGGTCATGACGACAGGCCGTATTCTTGATTTTACTCCTTCTTTTATAGCTTCTTCCAGCGGCATGTCTTCCTCCGCGTGTTTACGAAAAACGGAAATGAGGATGACCCCGTTTTGTACACAAATTCCAAATAAAGCGATGAATCCTACACCCGCTGAAATACCGAAATTAGTACCAGTAACGTGAAGTGCTAAGATACCTCCGACCAAAGCAAATGGCACGTTGACCAGCACCAATGCCGCGTCTTTTGCATTATTGAAGGTGATGAACAAAATAACAAAGATGGCCAAGATGCTAATCGGCACCACCTGACTCAAGCGCTTCGTAGCACGCACCTGGTTCTCAAATTCTCCTGTCCAGGACATGCTGTATCCTTTTGGCAATTCAATGGCTTTCTTCACTTTTTCCTGCGCTTCAGCGATGGTACTTCCTAAGTCTCTTTCGCGCACCGAAAATTTCACTCCAATAAAACGTTGGTTGTTGTCTCTGTAAATAAACGCTGGCCCCGTTACCAGGCGTATATCTGCAATTTCACTAAGCGGAACAAGTGTACCCTTAATGGTCGGAACCAATAAATGCTTGATGTCTTCTTCCGTCTTGCGATAGTCGCCATGGTAGCGAATTCTAATGTCAAACTTCTTCTCCCCTTCGTACATCTGTGTGGCTGTCTTCCCGCCAATCGCTGTTTCAACAACGGCTTGTGCGTTGGCTACCGTAACGCCATTGATCGCCATCGTTGATTCATGCAAACGGATGCTCATTTCCGGTTGCCCGATGTTTCGCAAAATGCCAACATCTTTAATACCTGGCACATCTTTGATTTGCTCCATTACTCTTGAAGCCATCTTATCTATTTCTTCCAGGTTATCGCCGTAAATCTTAATGGCATTGCTCGCATTAATTCCGGCTACGGCTTCTGCCACGTTATCAATAATAGGCTGTGAATAATTGTATCCTATCCCCTGATACTGTTTCAGCTGCTGATCCATTTCTTCGATCAATTGATCGGTAGAAATATCCCGCTTCCATTCCGACTTTGGCTTCAAGTTGACCTGGCATTGCACATAGTAAAAACCGGAAGGATCTGTACCGTCGTTGGAGCGTCCGGTTTGTGAAAGCACTCCATTAACTTCATCAAACGATTGAAGCTTACTTCGAATGATCTTCACCATTTTTACGGTTTCATTCAATGAACTACTCATCGGCATTTTCGCTTCTACCCATAAGGCTCCTTCATTCAATTGCGGCAAAAATTCAGACCCTAAGAAAGTAGTGGAGAACATGGTGACCACAAAAACACTCAGGGAGATCACTACACTTTTGACTTTATTATGATAGGTCCAATGAAAAGCTTTCAACACATACTTATCGATAAAAGCAACGATAGGATTTTTTTTCTCTCTTACATTTTTATTCAATAGAATGGAGGAAAGCACAGGCACCAGTGTCAAGGTAAATAACAAAGCGCCTAACAGGGCAAAACCTAATGTATAGGCCAGCGGCGAAAACATCTTTCCTTCTACTTTCTGAAAAGAAAAAATAGGAATTAAGGCAGTAATGATGATTAATTTAGAAAAGAAAACCGCCTTGCCCATTTCAGCACCGGTCTTTTTGATCAGGCCCAACTTCGACATGCGATTGAATTTATCCATGCCCATGCGGTGTGCATGATGATCCAGAGTAACGAACAAGCCCTCGACCATAACAACTGCGCCGTCGATGATGATACCAAAATCTATCGCCCCCATCGATAGTAAATTAGCGGACATCCCTTTTAATCGTAAACAAATGAAAGCAAATAATAAAGCCAATGGAATGATGATGGAAACGATAACAGTCGTTCGCCAATCGGCCATGAACAGAAATACAATCAATGTTACAAAAATAATTCCCTCTGCTAAATTATGTAAAACCGTAGTGGTACAATAACTCATCAGATTGTCGCGATCATAAAATGTAACCAGCTGAACATCTTTAGGCAATACCTCTTTATTGATATAGGCAATTTTTTCTTTTACCCTGGCTAATACTTCGCTAGGATTCTCCCCCTTGCGCATAACGACTATGCCTTCTACCACATCGTCGTTGTCATTTTTACCGACCTGTCCTACACGCGGGGCGCTCGACTCATATACATCCGCAATGTTTTTTACCAGTATAGGTATACCGTTGACATTATCAATGATCGTATTTTCTATATCAGAAATGGAGGTCAATAAACCAATCCCCCTTACCACATAAGCCTGTCCGTTTTTTTCAATGACATCCCCGCCTACGTTAATATTGGTTTGCGCCACTGCTTGATAAACCTTTAAAGGTGTAATGCCATACTCTTGAATACGTGTAGGATTAACAGCGATCTCATAGATTTTTTCCTGGCCTCCAAAGGCTACAATGTCCGCTACACCGGCTACACTACGCAGTTGTCTGTCTACCACCCAATTTTGATAGGTCAGCAACTCGCGGCTTGTTCGTTGCGAACTTTCAATCGTATACCTGAATACTTCTCCAGTTGGTCCATAGGGAGGTTGTACATCAGGCTCCACGCCTTCTGGCAACGAAACATTTCTCAACAAATTATTGACTTGTTGTCTGGCAAAAAAATCTTCTACCTCGTCTTCAAAAATAATTTTAATGATGGACAAGCCAAACATAGTAGTAGAACGCAAATTCACTTTCTTCTGAACGGAGTTCATTGAAATTTCAATCGGCACGGTTACGAATCGCTCCACTTCTTCCGCGCTGCGGCCGTTCCATTCTGTTACAATAATGATCTGAGTATTCGTGACATCGGGAAACGCTTCGATTGGGGTATTCAGGTATGAAATCACTCCTGAAATCGCCAATACAGCGGTCATAAAAAACACAAAGAACTTATGCTTCAGCGAAAAACCTACAATACTTCTTATAAACTTGTCCATCGTTTAGTCGTTTAACGCGTCGTAGATCAACAATTGATTTTGTGAAATAACGATTTCACCTGCTGCAACACCTTTAGACAAGTAGGTGACTTTCCCCAGTGATTTGGCAACCTCAACTTCTCTGGTTTCTATGTTATATTTGTCTTTAAACACCATCACAAAATTTTTACTTTTATCAAATATCACAGAGGCTGCAGGAACACTAGACAAGGCATAATTTTCTTTGTATGAAAGCTTGATGGTCGCATGCATCTCTGGTTTCAATAAGGATTCGTCATTATTAATTTTAATTCTGATTTGCATCGTTTTAGTCTCAGGATCCAGCACATTGTATATCTTATCAATCTTTCCACGAAAGTTTTTATCAGGATAACTAATGGTATGGACTTCTGCTTCGTATCCTATTTTTACTTTAGAAATATCCGATTCAAATACATTGGCTATCACCCACAATTCATCCAGCTGAGAAATAGTAAAAACATGATCGGTTTTATCTGACCTGATCTGCATGTCTCTATTGATGTTCTTGTCAACCACAAAGCCGGAAATCGGCGCTTTGATCACATAATCAGATTCGGTTCCAATGTTATAAATCTTATAAATTTCATTGATACGATTCAGGCTGGCCTGGGCTTTTTCTACTTCTTTTTTGGCACTGACCACATCCCTTTCGGAAGTCAGTTTACTTTCGTACAAATCCTGTGCTACGGAATATTGCTTCTCTGCTACCAGCAAATCAGAGCGCGCATCTATTAATTGTCTTTCGTAGTCAGCAATCTCACCACTTTTAATAACAGCGAGAATCTCTCCTTTCTTTACGAAGTCTCCCAGTTCTACAAACACATCTTTCACATTGCCTCCAACCAGTGGATACACTTCTATCACTTTGTTTTCATCCGGATAGATCTTTCCCATTAACAGCAACTGACTTTTCACAATATCGTCTTTTACCGTGTCAAGCTTAATACGCTTCATCATCGTGTCACTTAACACAAAAGTTGATTTGATGTTTTCTTTCTGTACCTCTTTATTGCAGGAAGACAAGAGACAAACCCAACTCCAAAGGATAGCTACTAGTATATATTTCATGACTATAATGATTTAGAATAATTCTTTACCGGTATTGTAATTCAATTCTTCATAGGCATCGATCCGCCTTGAATTCAATTCATTCAATTGATTCACAACACTGTTGTAGGTTTGAAAAAAATCCACAAATTCTATGAGTGAAATATTCTTTTTGCGAAAGTTTTCTAATATCCCGCCATTGATTTTCTCCAGGCCATTGGCAAACTTTTTATCCACGGATTGGTATAGATTTTCAGATTCCTGCGCCTTTCTAATACTCATGTAAATTTCATTTCTCACTTCCAGCTGCTTGTTTGTATAATAAAGTTCTTCCTTCTCTATGATAGCTCTGGCTGCTCTAATGTTGCCCTGGTTTCGATTGAATACAGGCAAGTCTATTGCGACATTCACACCAACATAGTTCTGTATGTAGCTTCCAGCTTGATCATAAACACCGCCTACGCGAAGGTCGGGAACGCTTAGCGCTTTTTGAAGTCGGTAATTCATCTTGCTGCGTTCCAGATACAACTGCTGAGCCTTGAGGTCCGATCGATTTTGCAAACCAATTTCAATCAAAGCTTCCGCGTTCAAAGAATCCAGTTTGTATTTCTTTAATGAATTTTCATTCATGACCGGCAGGATAACAGAAGCTGTGTTGATTAAAATCCGTAGTGATTTCAGATCCTCCTCTATTCTATAGCGGTGTTCTACGAGCAAGGTGCTGAGTTCAAACTGTAAAGCCTGCAGTCGCATGAGGTCTCCGTATGGAATATTTCCTTTCCTGTATTGGATATCCATGGTATTGATGGTTTCATCCAATGCCTTAAACTGTTCTGACAAGGCATTGACGGTACGCTGTGAAAAATACAAGGAATAGAAACTGCTTCGTAATTGAAATTTCAATACTCTTGTTAAAGAATAGAATTCCTGCTCCGTGATTTGAGCGTCGAACCTTGCCATATTAATACGCTTGTCCCTTTTTCCGGCAAGCAATATTAACTGTTCTGCTGTGAATATTTTCTGGCCGTTTCTGCCCGCATCAAAAGCGCTTTGATTATCCCAATTGTAGGCGCTGACTTCCGCACTGATAGAAGGATTGTTCCATAAGCGTTCTTGCTGAACTAAAAATTGCTGGGCATCAATATTGTATTTTTCAGCCAAAAGCACGAGGCTGTTCTTAACAAACAAACTGTCGAGCTGATCAACCGTAACTTTCAATGAATCCTGCGCAAGAGTCATTGAGGTACTGCAAATCAATATCATGAATACGATCAAAGGATTTTTCTTCACTTCTTCTAATGTTATCAGAAGTAAAAATCAAAGGAAAGCCTTAAAAGGGAATTAGAATAGAATTAAAAAATGATTAAAATTATACGTGTTTGAATACCAGGGTAAATGTACTTCCCGCATTTAATTGCGATTTAACACTGATTTTGCCATCATGAAGATCAATGGCTCTTTTGCAAATAGACAATCCAATTCCAAAACCTCTAATTTGCCGCCCGTTATCGGCCCGGTAAAATGGATCAAAAATTCTGGAAACATCTTCTTCTGGAATACCAATGCCATTGTCGTATATATGCACTACAAGATTATCGTGATCACTATTGATCCTTACCTTTACCAGATGACTGTTAGAAAACTTGCATGCATTTTCCATCAGATTCATAAAAGCGGAACGCAATAATAGCTCATTCCCTTTGACCGTCATATACGAATCACTTTCAGGCATCGAGACGTAAGAAAAATCAACCGTATAATTGGGATACAAGCTGATCAATTCATCTTGTACGGACAAAATCAATTCATCTAATCGAATAAAATCATTAAGGATCGTATGTTGCTGCTCTTCGCTTTTAGCTAATACCAACATAGTATTTACCAAGTTGGTCATTTTACGCGCATCTTCCTGTAATGATTGTAGAATAATGACATAGTCAACATTCTCTCTATTCTTTGAAAGTGCCACATCCAGCTGACTATTGATCACAGCGAGGGGAGTTCTTAATTCATGCGACGCATTGTTAATGAAACTTTTCTGAACCTTAATAGAATGCTCTATGCGATCCAGCATTTGATTAAAGTTCTGTGCAAGCTGATCGATTTCATCCCTGCTACCGTGTGTCTTTACACGGCTCGACAAATTATCAACCGTAAGGATAGAAACCTGCTTGTTGATTTCAATGATCGGATCAATCGCTCTGCCGGAAAAAAAGATTCCCGCGGCAACAGTGATCAATATACTGATGAGTGAAGACAGAGACAAAAAATACATCAGGTTTTCCATCTTTCTTTTACCGTATTTATCAAACGCGGAAACAAAAACTACGTAATTCGCTCCGTTCTCTCTATAAAATAACCCGATGACTTCATTCTCCTTCTCTACATACTCAATGTATTTATTTGTCCTAACCTTATCCAACAATTGTTTGTCAATTGATATCACCTCATCGTCAATACTGGAATAGATAAGGTCATTGTCTTTATCATAGATAATGACCTTTTCTTTGTACAATTCATTAATGGTATTCTGATCAATAATGCGTAGCAAGTCTTTATCTACTTCTTTAACATCGGCCAGCAGCCTGGCGGTTGTTTGCGCCTTATGTTTTAGCCGTTTGTAAAATTCATCATTTCTATAATCCGCATAGAGCACATAAGTGATGAAAGAAAAAATCAGAACAATAGATGCAACAATCACAGAAAAAAGAAGAGCCAATCTATACCTAATCTTCATATCAATCTTCCTTGATGTAATAACCTAAACCTGGCTTGTTGAAAATGAGTTTCTTATCTGCATCCTTATCAATCTTTTTGCGCAGAAAATTGATATACACCTCAATTACATTGGTGCCCGTATCAAAGCCAACATCCCATACTTTTTCTGCGATCTCCACTTTAGACAATACTCTTCCTTTGTTGCGCACCATGTATTCCAGCAAGGTATATTCCTTTGCCGTCAGATTGATTGGTACACCATTCCGGTGCACTGACTTCATATCTGTATTGATTTCCAAATCGGCAATTTTCAATACTTGTGAATGCTGATCGCTTTCTTCAGAAGAACTGCGTTTTAAAAACACACGCACCCTTGCCAACAATTCTCTAAAATTAAACGGTTTCACTACATAATCATCTGCACCCAGACCGAAAGCCTGCATCTTGTCTTCGATATCACCCAAAGCAGTCAGCATAATGATCGGTGTTTGATTCTTATTGGATCGGATTTCTTTGCAAATATCAAAGCCGTTCATGTGAGGCAAGTTAAGATCCAAAATGATCAAATGGTAGGAATTTGTCAACGCCATTTTCAAGCCAATCTTACCATCATAAGCTACAGTAGCCGCAAAGCCATTCTCTTCAAATCCTTGTTTGATGGAGTTGGCTACTTTGGGTTCGTCTTCAACGATCAAGATTTCCTGGAGCACAATTTAGTTGTTAGTTGTTAGTTGTTAGTTGTTAGTTGTTAGTTGTTAGTTACAATAAAACTATTTCACATTTAATGTACGACATTATTCATTAAAACAGGTGTCTATACAACACTACCGACTCTATTAAAAAAATCGCCAATATGCTCAATTAGATCTGACGGCAACATGGATTCCTGTGAATGAATAGATGCCGCCTGATCACCTGCATAACCGTGTAGGAATGTACCCATGATGGCAGCATGCTCCGAAGAATAACCTTGGGCCAATAGTGCCAGCAAAATTCCTGTTAAACAATCGCCGCTGCCTCCTTTTGCCATGCCTGCATTACCGGTGGAATTATAATGAATGCTACCGTCTGATAATACCACAGCAGAATATTTACCTTTCAATACAAAGATAATGTGGTATTGCTTTGCCCATTGCAAAGCTTGCTGTTCTTGCTCCTGCTGAGAAAGTTCTCTTCCCGCCAGACGATCAAATTCTTTTTTGTGAGGGGTAAGGATGGATCCTGCCGGAATGTTTTTCAACAAACTTTGATCTTGGCTCAATGCATTTAAGGCACCTGCATCCATGACAAGCGGAACTTTCGAGGTATTCAATACTTCTTTTAAAAATTCTAATGCCTGATCCGATTCATGCCAACCGGGACCAAGGCCAATGGCGTTATAAGATGCAGTATCAGGCAATTCAGAAAATTCTTTCTCCGCAGGATCGGTCAATACCATCGCTTCCGGAAGGGAGGTTTGAAGAATGGTCAAGCCACAGGAAGGGGTATATATTTTTAACAAACCTACACCCGTACGGAGACACGCTCTGGCCGCCATCACCGCGGCACCCATCATGCCGTAACTGCCGGCAACCAATAAGCCTTTTCCAAAATTACCTTTGTGTGCAAAGGAAGAACGAGGTTTATAAATTTCTTTAATCTTTTCCCATAAAGTAAAGTGAATATCTATTGGCGTTTGATCGATAAAAGCAGAAGACAACTCAATGTTCACTGCATACCAATTGCCCAAGTACTTGTAATTGCTTAAGTAGAAGAAACTGCGTTTAGGAATTTGAAAAGTGAAGGTCTCTGTTGCGCGCACAATGACTTGTCCTTCTTTCACAGGAGTATCTGCAAATAAACCGGAAGGAATGTCTACCGCTACTACTTTTTTCTCTGCCGCATTGATGCGGTGAATGTGCTCTGCGAAATCACCGGTGACTTCTCTGTTCAATCCGGTACCAAGTAACGCATCCACAAACACCACTTGTTCTGTATTGATCCTTAACCATTCCGTCTCTTCTACAGGCCGATCCTTCGTGATCGTTTTTACCGGAAGATCTAATTGAATCAATCGATCGCAATTGATCTGCGCATCGGGAGAAAGATTTTTATCCTTGAAAACCCAAACTTCAACTGCACGATGTTGTTGGCTTAATAAACGCGCGATAGCCAATCCATCACCACCGTTATTACCGCTGCCACAAAAAACAAGAAAGCGCTGTTCAGGATATATATGCAGGAGTTGATTCACAAAGGCCTTAGCAGCCCGTTCCATCAAATCAATGGAGGCGATCGGTCCATGTTCGATCGTATAGCGATCCCATGCTTTGATTTGTTCGGAAGAAAAAATCTTCATCGCGGAACAGTTTTTTTCTTCTTCCAATGTTGCTCGGACCAGTAGAGTAATCGCACAGATAATATCCCAAGGCCTGCGCCAAACAATACATCATTCGCCCAATGCCTGTCGTTCATCATGGCGAACATACCGGTTAATCCGGCAAGTGTATACATACCGATCTTCAAACCTTTCAGTTGACCGGGATATTCTGCATCAAAGAGTGCCGCACCCATAAAAGCCTGCGCGGTATGCCCAGATGGAAAAGAAAGGTTATCCGATCCATTAGGTCTCTCTTCTCGTGTATAATTTTTCAATGCCAAGGTCGCTACGGAAGTCAATACCTGTGCCTGCATAAATAGCCACAAACGACGTCCATTCGAATGCCGGGGTTTTGTGCCAGGAATAAAACCAGTAGCATAGGCAGATGCCAAAGGAATGAATTGAATATAATGATCTACCGGTGTATAGAAATCAGGAAATGTACTGCGCATGTCTGTGCGAATGTTTTGAGAGCTGTATAATCCGCTGTTGCCTTTAATTGTAAGCGCATACAACATCATGGAAGCTGGAGGGATAAAACCAGATAATTTAAATGGCTTAGGCTCTTCGTATAAACTATAGGTAATTGTTACCGTAGTATCAACTGTAGTTTCTTCAACAAGGACTTCGGTAGATGGAACTGTTATTGTATCGTATAAAACCGTTGTCGTATCGACCAGAATTGCTTCTTGCACAGAAGAACTATCCGCAGACTGAGCATGTACGTCGATTGTTATATAAAAAGACAAACAAAAAATAAGTAGTAGTTTTTTCTTCATCGTTAACGATCGATTTCACCCATGACGATATCCAGGGAACCTAGTATAGCTACGAGATCGGACAACATCACATTTTTACTTATAGCAGGCAGTACAGATAAATTGACAAAACAACAGGAACGCACTTTGCAACGCAGTGGTACGTCAGTGTTTCCAGACGAACGGAAGAAGAAACCTAATTCACCTTTTGGATTTTCAGCGCGCACATAGAAATCCATGGCTTTCGGACGAATTTTCTTTGGTACTACTTTTTGTGGATTGAAATCACGGGTACGTTTATGATCCGTGGTCAATTGTTTCAAGCATTGTTCGATGATCTTAATGGATTCGTCACACTCCAAGACTCTCACTTGCGTGCGATCCCAGCAATCACCGAGTTTGCCCATTTCGCCTTTGCCTACCGGAATGTCAAACTCCAATTCGGGATAAACCGAATAAGCATCTACTTTTCTCAAGTCAAAACGTAAACCACTCCCTCTCAACACCGGCCCGCTGACGCCATAGTTGACCGCGAGATCCAAAGGCAATACCCCGATCCCTGCCGTACGTTCGATAAAGATTTTATTCTCCGTGATGAGGTGTTGCATTTCCTTCATCTTCGGTTTCAAATACGTAATGAACGATTGACATTGTTCTTCAAAACCTACGGGCAAATCATAGAACAAACCGCCTACCCAGATGTAGTTGTACAACATGCGTGCACCGCTCACCCACTCCAATAAACGATTGATGTATTCCCGATCACGCATCATCCAAAGGAAAGGCGTGAAACTTCCAATGTCTAATCCATAAGTACCGATGGCCACAAAATGGGAAGCAAGGCGATTGAGTTCAGCCACCAATACACGAATGTATTCGATGCGTTTGGGGATGTCGTTTTCAATTCCCAGCATGCGTTCCAATCCCATGACATACGCATGTTCGGAATTCATGGCTGCCATATAATCCAGGCGGTCTACAAAAGGAATGATTTGATTGTAAGGCAAGGCTTCCGCATGCTTCTCGAAGCAACGGTGCAAATAACCCAAATGAGGAACGACCTCACGAATGATTTCCCCGTCTGTCATGACTTCCAGTCGCAACACACCGTGAGTAGAAGGATGCTGCGGTCCTATGTTCAACACCATCTCATGCTTTTTGAGCATAGTGGGATCAAAAAAATCTTCCCCGGATTTTTTTAGATGTTGTGGATCGTATTGGTATTGAACGGTTGACAAGTTAGTTGTTAGTTGTTAGTTGTTAGTTGTTAGTTTTCTATTGTAACTAACCATTCACAACTGGTTATTATTTAATAAGCCACCTTTATTCCGTGGTAAGTTTCCTGCTCTTTGTAATCTTTGCGCAGCGGGTGGCCTTGCCAATCGGTCGGTAACAATATGCGTCGCAAATCCGGATGGCCGGTAAATTTTATGCCGTACATATCGAAGGCTTCACGTTCGTGCCAGTTGGCTGTTTTCCAAATGTTGCAAAGTGAAGGTACTTCCGGAAAATTATTCTCCTCTCCTCTGGGTACAATCACTTTCATGACAAAAGCATGCTCGTAAGGAATGGAATACAAATGATACACTACTTCCATCGTTCCTTCTTTTTCTCCGTTGTCCAATGCGGTTAAACAGGATAAGGTATCAAAATACAAGGCAGGATTTTCCCAAAGCAAACGTGCGACAGATTCCAACTTTGAAGTTTTGATCACGGCTTGCGGTTGTTTCAAGTCTTCTCGCACGGAGACTACCGCCTCTTCTCCTTGCAGAGATTTGATGAGTGCTACGATATCAGAAAATGTTTGCTTGCTCATGGCTTATACTTTAGCAGTAGATAGACTAGCTTCCGCTCTCTTCGCCGACCAGCTCTTCAATAAAGACGGTTCGATGACAGATTCTGTTCTTATTTTTTCCTGAAGTTTTAAAAAAGCGCCGATCAATGCTTCCGGTCTTGGCGGGCAACCCGGCACGTATACATCTACTGGAATAATGCGTTCCACACCTTTCACCACGTGGTAACCGTGCTGCCAATAAGGCCCGCCGCAATTGGAGCAAGAGCCCATAGAAATCACATAGCGAGGCTCCGGCATTTGTTCATACAAACGGCGGATGCGATCCGCCATTTTAAACGTCACCGTACCGGCAATGATCATGACATCGGATTGACGAGGAGAAGGGCGCACCATGATTCCGAAACGGTCCAGGTCAAAACCTGAAGCGAAAGTCGACATCATTTCGATGGCACAGCAAGCAATCCCAAATCCCATGGGCCACATCGACGATAGTCTGGCCCAGTTCATCAAGTCATCAAAACGCGTCACTACAATTCCCGCTTCTCCCGTTTTCAGCTCCATGCTCATCCCTTAAGCTGATTTATATTTTTCATTTACTTTTTCATACAAAGACAGCGGCACAGGCGAATCCTGTTGTTCTGTCTGTGGTTTTTCCATGTCCCAATTCAGGTAGCCTTTTTTCCAAACATAAGCAAGACCCACAAACAATAAGAACATGAAGACGATCAATTCGGCTAACAAAAAACTGCTCCATTCCATTCCCCATTTCGCAAGAGAAGTTTCATCACTATAAGCTAGCGCCCATGGATAAAGGAGAATGACTTCTACTTCAAACAAAATAAAGAATAAAGCGATGCGGTAAAACCGAACATTAAATCCATACCAGCCAGAACCTTCGGCTTCTTCACCGCATTCGTAGCTGCTCATTTTTTCAGCATTGGGGCGATGAGGTCGGAGGGTATGCCAAGCCACAGCCACCACAAGGCAAAAAGCGATGCTGCCCATAAGGAACAAGAGTATTCCTGCATATTGTTCTACCGATGTACTAATCAAAATGGAATAGGCTTAGGTCTGAACAAATATAAAAAAAGGAACGCGGAATCGATAGGTTTTTCTTAGTGAAAGTTATAAGGGATGTAGTAGATCCCCAAAGAGGCAACCACGGCCCAGAAGGCAGCACTTACTGTCATGTATCGAATAATCTTCAATGGCTCTACGCCAAATGATATAGCGACAATAGAGCCTCCGATGGGTGTGAAAAGAATGGGTGTAAGAAAGGCAATGCCCGAAATGCCAAACTTGTTCCAAACCTTGACCATACGGCGTTTATTGGGTGTGATGCGTTTTTCCTTTCTATTAAAAAGCCCCTTCATGTACCTGTCAAAAAAGGCTTTAGCCACCGTAGAAAACAAGACCACCGCCAGCATCATTCCTAAAAAAGTACAAATAGCTGTTTGCCACCAGGGTATGTCATAGACCTTACCCAGGAGCGGACCGGCGAAGAATTTGATGGCGCTGGAGAGTGCAATGGACAACCACTTGATCAATAATTCCATGACTAAAGATACATTTAAATCGGTAACGTCGGAATTAAATGTTTGTTATTAAAATGGGGTTTATTGTTAGATGGTTGATCATCATTAGGAGCAGTGATGTATTGGTACGGGAGGCTGATTTTAATAATAGAGTGGAGAGCGAAAAATAGAATTCCCTTCGCTCTCCGCTCTGTTTCTCCGCTCTCCTATTGGGCATGCCCCCGCCATTCTATCTTTTTAATTAATACACCCTTATCTGTGGCGGGGTCGGAAAGGCAAAAACACCAGCTAAGCATACAGGCGGGGGCATGCCCTGAAGAATACGATCAGCCCATTCCTCCTCCTGATAAAAAATATTCCTCTCCATTTCTATCAAAAGATCATTCATCTAACCTTACTATTATATCTAACAACCCACCAGATACCCCAACTATACTTTTGAAAGGCTGGTACTTTTTAGTATTTTTAACCCAAAGTATTCTCTATGAAAAACACTTTAGCCTACTTTTTTGGCGCCGCTATCGTCCTGTTTTTGACTGCCACACAGCTATATGGACAAGAAGCTTATTTGCCGCTTGATCCTGAAAAACACCATATGCTGGATCGTATGGACATTTTATCCGGTAGAGATTCCAAACTCGGACACTCTTCTTATAAGCCCTATTACCGTCCCAGCATACAATTGGCCAGTGATTCTGCCCTTGATCACTATAAGAAAACCTCCAAAGCAGACTCCTTTCAGGTCAGTTTTTTTAAAAATGATCAATGGGAATTGTACGACAGCACGGAGGAAGGCAATAGTAGGAAACCTTTTCTGAAGGCTTTTTATCGTAAGAAAAACAGTTTACTGCATGTCAATACGAAAGATTTCACCTTGCAAGTGAGCCCTGTGCTCTACTTGAGTGCAGGAAAACAAACAGAAAACAGTAACGACCTGCTCTACATCAACACCAGAGGAGCAGAAGTAAGAGGAAGCATTGACAATAAAGTGGGCTTCTATTTTTTCGCCGCTGACAATCAGATGTTGATGCAGGATTACGCGACCCAAAAAACCTTCCTGCCTGGCTTCTCCGATCCCATAGTACCAGGAGAAGGGTTTGCCAAATATTTTAAAACCAACAGAGGCGTCGATTTCATTTCTGCCAGAGGTTACATCACGTTTGGAGTAACGAAACACATCAAGTTCCAATTCGGACACGATAAAAATTTTATAGGCAATGGCTACCGTTCGCTCTTCTTATCTGACAATGCGGCACCATACACTTTTGTAAAAGTAATCACGGAAGTTGGCAAATTTAAATACACCAATCTATTTGCCGACATGAACGCAGGCTACATGAATGGTCAGCGTTACAACAATAAGATTTTCACCATGCACCATTTAAGCTACAACATTCTTCCCAATTTGAATATCGGCTTATTTGAATCCATCATGCAGGGACCCAAAGATTCTGCTTCTACCTCTACGCCATGGCAGTTGAATTACTTGAACCCGATTATTTTCTCTCGCTATATCGAATCTTACCAGGGCAGTGACGACAACTCCATGATGGGTCTTGACCTGAAATGGAATTTTCTCCGTCACTTTTCTTTCTATGGACAAATCTTATTGGATGAATTTATCTTAAAAGAAGTGACCAAAAGAACCGGCTGGTGGGGCAACAAGCAAGCCCTTCAAATGGGACTTAAATATGTCAATGCTTTCGGTGTGAAAAACCTCGATCTGCAAGGGGAAATGAATTATGTGCGCCCGTACATGTACTCGCACAAAAACAATTTCACTTCTTATACCCATTATAACCAAGCCCTGGCACATCCTGTCGGAGCAAACTTCATCGAATGGATTGGGATTGCGCGTTTGCAACCCACTAAGAAATTATTCCTGACCGGGAAACTGTTTTACATTAAAACAGGTGAAGACTCTTCTTCTACTTCCTCAGACCTCAATAATAATAAAGGCGGCAATATTTTCAAGCCTTATACGTCTGTAGCTGTAGCCAATACCTATGGCAATTCTATGGGGCAGGGCATTGCCACAGATATCGTCATGGCTTCTTTGCAAGTTTCCTACATGATCAAACATAATTTCTACATAGACCTCTACTTGCAGTACAGAAGCAAAACCAGTGCATTAGAAGTCCGTAACCTCAACACCACCTTTGTCTCCGGAGGCATCCGCTGGAACCTGCCTTCGAGAGTACAAGAATATTAAGATCCATGATAAAAACATTTCTTAGAATCATTTCATTTGCCAGACCTTTCCAAAGGTATGCGGTCCCTTATGCTATATTTTCAGTTATAGCTATACTGTTCGGGCTTTTCAACTTCAGTGTGATCATGCCTGTGCTGGATATTTTATTTGGTACTACAAAAGATCCCGCCAGCTATGTATTGCCTGATGCCTCTTTCAGCATGGCTTACCTGAAAGCGGTACTGGATTATTACTCCATGGTATTTATTCAAGAGTATGGTAAACCGGCGACACTTGTCATCATTTGTTTGGTGCTGGCACT
>JAQZBV010000047.1 GCA_029237685.1 Cytophagaceae bacterium
GTACATAACGGATGCCTGAGCAAACTCCGCAAAACGGAACCTCAGCCCTGCACTGTATATATTCTCTGAACCATCGTATTGGTAAGCAGTAAACCCATTAATCTGGTTAAAATTGTTGCGGTTTGACAAATACTCATTTCCTTTGGCGCTTAACATTTTAACACCACCGATCAAATCCACTCTTTTCAGGGTTTCAATCGCTAAACCGGCATCGATGATTGTCGATTTGAAATCAACAGCTGCATCACCGTCACGGGTTGTGTTTTCTTGTCTCACTCCTGCCGTCACATCCAACAAACGGTTCCATTTCAATAAACCGCCCACATTTACACTTGCTCCTCCGCGTATACCGGTATATTTACGAAGTTCCGGAGAACCTTCTCCTTTAACTTCTGTCAATAAGTCGATATTCACTTCAAACGCAATGTTTTTCAAAGAAGTATCGGTGGCGATGCCTGCGCTGAAACCTGTGCGGTTAGGCGTTGCTTGTCCATAAGGAGTGATGTTGCCGTATTGAGGAAGGAAACCACCCAATGTAGGCGCAATGTTTCTGTTGTAGATTTTCTCTTCGGTCATTCTGTCAAATAACATCTGACCTCTGTTTGCAGTTCCCTGATTAACGGTAGGGAATATAGCTGGGTTAACACCTACATTCACACGTTGTGTTTGAGCGCCCTGACTGTTGAACTGAGGCCCAACGTTTCTATACGATGCTGTAACGAGTAATTTAACCGGTTTTATGCCCGCTTTCACTTCTGGCTTATAGAAGAAATCGCTGAATGCGTTAGACGTATCGCCTACCTTATTTTTATAACTAAAAGAAGAAGTACCCAATTCACCACCAATACCTAACATCAAGACATCGTTTTCCCATTTGAAAGCCGCATCGGCAGTATACACTTCATTCTTCAATGCAATTTCAGTTTGAGAAACAGGTAGGTCTGTATAAGAAACAGCATTCAATCCAACTCTCAACATGTCGCTTTGCACAAGGTCCAAACGTCCACCGACAAAAATACGGTCAGCAACGTTAGCGTCATTGGTAATATTAGTACGTACACCAAATACATTCACTCCTATTTGTTTGAAGATCGCTACAGAATCCACATTGTAGAACAATTGCACCCCTTGTAAACGCCATTTATTGTCTACATAAAAGTTTTCATATTCAAGAATGTCTCTTCTCGCTTTGAAAATATCCGATTCGAAACGGCTTGCTGAAGGATCATAAGCATTGAATACCGTGAAGGGAGTCATTCCGATGTAAATATCACCGAATTCGTATTTTAACGAACGGCTGATCTGACCTCTGAATTGCAACTGACGAAACTCAAAATAAGTATCCTGACCATAAAATGAACCATATGGGTTTTTCATACGCATAATAGTATTTGCGTTGAAAATTTTGTTGATGGAAAGGTCCATGTTCAAATCGAACAAAGTATAACCTCCTAATCCTTTATTAGGAGAAAGTGTATCTCCTGCTATCAGATCTCCGCCTAATCTATCACTTGTGATAATAGAACGGCCTAAGCCACCCAGCTTAAATGTGGTGTTTTTATTTAATACCTGTGCATTGGCTGTGATACTTGTAACCCAAATAACTAAAGCCAATAAAAAAACATTCTTGTTCATTATGCTACCTATTTAAAAGAAGATTTTTAATTCAACATTTGTTTCAGTTCCCTTGAACTCATCAAGAACAAAGTTTCTGTCTTTGTGATCCATCCAGGTTTGACGTATATGCAAACCAGCATTTTTCGCGAAATCGTAATCGATACCCACGGCATAGCAATGACCTATTTGATCGATGTGCTTATCTGTTGTACCAGGCGCAACTTGCGTACGGGAACCGCCCCAACCTCTTTCTATACCAAAGTTTCCTATCACCGATAATCTTTTTGTCAACTTATAAGCTGCCGTAAAATCCTGGTAGAATACTCTGATGAACGCATCATCAGTTGTACCTATAAAGGTCAATTGGTCATTTACACTGTTGTAACTGTTGTAATTGAGCAACACTAAATCTCTGTTAAAAATCGACACTTTATACTTCAAAAATAATTCAAGCGCACTGTATCCTTTCAGATAATCGGTTGAGATACCATTTGCCTTATCCGTGATCGTTACCACTTCATAGGTTCTCAGGTAATTGCTTTTGATCCTATTATAATTACCGCCGGTGTTGTACCAGGGACGGAAACGGGAACGGGAGAATGAATTGACGCGATGTTGGAATGTGACCGTATCACCGATATTTGTCAAATCCTGACTCCATGATCCACCGAATTGAATTTTCAATTTGCCGATATTCTTTTCCATCTTAAGATTTATACCTTGACGGTTGTTGGTAAGAATACCTACCTCTTGAGAAAGGTTTTGCATGAAAAACAAATCATACGTCATATCCGATCCTTGAGAAAGTGCTCTTGGATTCGAGTTGATAATAGAACCATCTTGGCTCACCATCCATTTGTCTATATGGTAATATTCTAAGGAAATAGGAAGTGTGGTTAAATCCCTGTCTAATTCCACCTTAGCAGAGAAACCGTATCCTTGTTTGGAATTTAATTGAGTACCATTACCTTCTAGCAAACGACTCTTTAAGTTACTGGTTCCTATTTCTCCGGCAAATCGTATTTTTCTGACTTTAAGATTATAGTCAACGGTATACATTTCCTGATTGTTGTCTACATTATTCGCAACTGATTCTTCACTGTATTTTCCACGGTAGTTGAAACCTACTTTACCTGCAACATAGCGGGTAAAAATGATTTTCTCTACCCTTACGCCCACCGTATAGGAAGGATAATGCGTGGTGAATAAACCAACAGGAACGTTGGTGTTGGTACGTCCATATAAAGTAGTGATTTTAACACCAAGTGGAAGGATGTCCGTTTTAACCACAAAACCTAAAATCGGAGAACGACCATTAGCTTCAGCACCTACGTTACGAGATAGCGAATAATATTCTTCATAACGCAAGAATGAGTTTCTGTACCAATCCCAAGGCAGACGGTTGAAATAACTGTCTCGGTACTGAGGCTGTCCCATGGTGAAAGCACTTAAGCCTGTCCAAAGCACACCCCCTGCACTGATGTCAAACCTAATCGCTCCGGCATTTATCCTACCGTTAAAGAATAAATTTTGTCTGGAACTGGCTAAACGGCCTCCACCATCGCTTCCCGCCATGGTGTGAGAAAAGGAATAACCAACATTAAACAAAAACGACTTTGATATTCTTGACGTCAGATTCAATTCCAATTGCGGAAATCCACCTCCGACATTGGTTCCAGCACTGGCTAAAGGATAATCGTATACGGAAAAATTCTTTGGCGAAGTAACCATATCAGAGTAGTACCTGTCCATGTTCCGGTAAATTGTCAACAATCTAATCGTACCTGATACTTGCACGTTGTCCAGTACATTGTTTACGAATGCAGCGGCTCCTGACGTTTGACGATCCGAAGGGTTTAGAAAATTGTAAGAAGAAGACGGCACAGGATCTGGCCCTCTAAACTTTTTACTTCCGTAAGGTACTCCTATCTTAGGAGCTACTGAAACACTTTCCTGATCTTCTGAACCTGGCAGATTATCTGTTGCGTACGTGTTGAACGACAACAATAAGCTACCTAGAAACCAGAATGAAATACGTTTTTTAAAATTCATTTCCATTATTAGTGGCATTGATTAAAAAGTAATTAATTCCTCCAGCGTTTTTTAATAGTTCTTCTACGGCAAGGTTGAAGCACATTGATCAACTCATCCGCCAAAGGAGTACCGGAGATTTTTCCTGTACCAGGTCTTTTTTCTAAATAGTCACCGGTAATTTCCCATATGATCACACCTGCCGCTTCATTCTTCACCACATATTCTGCTTTTAATCTTACCGATCTAGGGTTATCATAAGATAAGAAGGTTTTCTTCTCCTCACTGATCATGTAAGGCACTTGGGCAATACTGTCCCACTTCTCTACGAAGCCACCTTTTTCCTGCTTCAACAGGATGTTGTAATATTGAGGAGAACCTTCGTCTTCGACGAACGTACGGTCGTCTGTTTTCTGCGTTTCGTTTTTCGCGTACAAGGCAGGTTTGCTGTCCTTGAATTTCAAGCTTCGTCCGTAGAAACCCACACCCAGGTTGATCTTTTCTGCCGGCACATGATAGGTATTACGCAGCAACTTGAACGCAACGTCCATACTCGCTGGTGAACCCGCACCCGGAGCATACAAAGGAGAGTTGTGATTGGCTTCGTCACTCCATGTACCATTGTAGTCATAGCACATCATGTTGAAGTAATCCATTACATTCACTAATTTATCGTATTCGATGAAATCCATCTGAGACTTGTTCGCTCCAAAAGCGGCAGTCAATAAAAATTTGTATTTGATTTTTTTCCCGTAAGCGTCAATAGAATCACGAATAGACTTCATCAGCAAAGTGAAATTCTGCTTGTCTTCAGGACCACTTTTATGGTCGGCGTATCCCGGATATTCCCAGTCAATGTCAATACCGTCAAATTGATAGTCTCTCAATAGCTTTACACAATTAGAAGCGAAAATCGCTCTTCTTGCAGGATCCTTCGCCACTTTAGGAAAGCTCTCAGATAAAGTCCATCCACCGATAGAAACCATCAGCTTCACACCCCAGGCGTGAGAATAGTCAACCAAGGAAGTATTTTGAATATAGGCAGGCTGCACGGCACTTGACCAGTCGTATTTACCCCTAAGCAACACACTGTCTGCCCACTCATCGGTACCGAAAATGTTACCCAATGTGTCTGTCTGGTAGAAAGAATAGTTTAAAACAGTATAACGTGTATAATCGATATTCTCAGGTGCCAATAACTGCCCCCTGTCATACCATTGCCAGGAAGGGTAATAACCGATGATTTGACGACAGGTGGGGGTAATTTCCGGACCAGGGACAAACAACGTGTCATTTTGTAGGTTTTTTTCAGTAGGAGGCGTGATAACTTGCGAAAACGAGTCCGTTACCGCGAAAAGCATACAAACCAAAAATAGAATTCTAAACATAAACAGCTCTTTCATTCTTTATTATTAAATGCGAATAAGATCCCAAAGTAAAGCAAGTGGCTTACATTTTTCCACTTTACATTCTAATTGCCTTACAAATCTACCTTATTATTCCAATATCAACAAAATATTTCAATAAGATAGGCAATAAATGCAATATGGATGGCTTTGCTTTTTCTCCTATAAGATTTGCAAAAAACTCTGCTAGCCTTTAAATGATCTGACAGTCAAAAGCGTATCTTTATAATCGCTATACCTTTTAAAAAATATTCTACGAAAAGTTCTTGAAATTATTCAATAACTTTTTCTCATCAATAAAGAAACTTAAATAACAATAATATAAACATTTAGCTAACCCATACACTTTCACTTCATCTTTCCTGAAAAAGCTCCATACGGTTTAGTCGCAAGAATTATGTTCCTCTAAAGAATGAAAGCTTTTTTTAGAAAGAATGTGTTATCTAAGTTTTCAATCTTGACAAGACTTAGAAAGTGATCTAGTATTAATATTTAGACAATATTAATAGGATTGATATTGAAGGTTTTTTCTAAACATTTGAGATGCTGCCTTATTTGAATGCATGCAGCTAAAAAGCTAATACTGCCTAAACCATACTCCCACAAGCGGCGGTGCGTGGTGGCAAGATAACCTTTCACGTTTTAAAGAAGTAAACTATTTACCTGGCTGCAGGCATTGCAGCAAGACCTACTTTAACGTTTTTCACAAGATCTTAAACATAGTTTATCTGGTACAGCCGGCATCATGACATGGAAAATGTCGCAGGATGCTGCAGGCGCCAGCTCTATATGACTCGTACAGCTGATGCTTTAACGACAGGTGTCTTAACCATTAAAAAATTAACCAGCAATATCCCATAAAAAAGGGAAGAGCAAGGAGGTACGTTATGATGCATACCTCCTTGCTCTTCCCTTTTTCTCATTTCTATAGAAACAAAAAAACCTCGAATAGTTCGAGGTTTTTTTAGTGTGAGTTGGAGTGTGAGTCTAGAGAAACACACTTTTGCGCTCCCACTCACACTGCAGTGTGATCCCGCTGGGATTCGAACCCAGGACCCCATCATTAAAAGTGATGTGCTCTACCAGCTGAGCTACGGAATCATCGTTGCTTTTAAGCGTGTATTTTGCTTAATTGCGAGTGCAAAGGTAACGAGGAAAGTATAAAATGCAAAAGCTTCTCATAAAATTATTGACAATTCTTGTTATTTCTTATACACATTTACCTGTAACGGCTCATGCTCAAAGCGATACGCTTTTACGCGCAGATTCACTTTTTGACAATGGCAAGTTGAATGAAGCGAAAGCCCTTTACTTGAAAGAATGGAATGTAAATAAGCGTTATTCACCCCGCATGTTATTAAAGTTGGGTTATATCGAAGAGCAGGCCGGTGACATTCCTTTGGCTTTGTATTACTACAATCAGTTTTTGGACCTCACACACAACACCCAGATCATTCCAAAGATCCAGGAACTATCCGAGCAACACCATTTGAAAGGATATGACTTTTCAGATATAGAATATTTCTTTTCGCTGTACCGCCGTTATTACTACCCGATTATCTTTACGATTCTATTAATTGGTCTCCCCTATTTCATTTATTTAGTAGTGCGTGCCTTGCAAAAAAAGAAATGGGGATCGCGGCCTTTAGGATTTTTGGCCATACTCGGTGTAGTGTTCCTGCTCAACAATTATGATGTCATTCCGGATCGGGCCATTGTCATGGAACAAACATGCCTCATGAATGCCCCTGCAGCGGGTGCTCAGTGCATTGAAAACATCAGCCAAGGTAATCGGCTTACCGTACTTGGGTCGGAAGGCACCATATGGTACAGGGTGCTGTGGGATAATCAGACGTTGTACATCAGGGATAAGAACATTAAGATTATTCGTGACAGCGGACAATAAGAGCAAATTGTTGCTCTTGCTCCATACTCTTGCAGCTATAGTGCGCCGTACGTTTGTATCCACATCTTCAGGAGTTGAGTATGTCCTGCAGGAATGGTCCTTAAACTTTTAGGATAAAATTTCAATAAGGGTTGTACCTGAGAAAGTTGGATCACCTTATCAAACTCTCCCATATAAATTTTCAGCGTCACATCGTACTGTTTGATTTTTTCCGCTGTGGCCTTCGGTGTGATGAATAATTTTCTGAACATCACCCATGAGTAATACACTCTTCTTCTAGCTACCCGGGTTTGCATTTGTGTTTCCGAAAACTTGGTAACTCCACGATTGATCAATCGAAACAGCAATAACGTTTGCATCAACCATAAATAAGGCTTCGGATTGGTCACAACAATGCGTAACAAATGACGGCTAAAGCCAAAAGAAGTCATCAGCCAATACAAAAACCTTCTCTTGATGCCGTCAGGAGCCAGTAAAATCAATTGATCCACACGCTCTGCATATTTATCAAACGTAGACAAAGCAAAACGAGATCCCATGGAATAACCGACAATGGAAAAACGCTCGATGGCATGCGCCTTAAAAAATTCTGCCATGATCTTCGACCAATCTTCTTTCTCTACGGGTTTTGCCTTGTCGTGCCAAAAACTTTGTCCATGATAAAACAAATCGAAAGAGTAAATGGTGTATTTGTTTCCGTACAATTCTTCTAATTCCCGGTACACATCATGATCCTGGCCATAGCCATGAAAGCACAGTAAATCTCTGTCACCTTTTCCGTATTGTCGGTAATGTAAAAGAGCTTTCGGAGTTTCGAGAACTTTGTGTTTCACGTGATAAAGTGGTAAGTGATCAGTAGTAAGTTCTAAGTAAAAAATTAAAAACCAAAATAAACAAGATGCGCTACTAATAATTTAAGCTAATGATCATCTGTCTTGCCCCTAATCCCCTGAAGGGGACTTTTCAGTTTAGAGCAAGAGTATGGAGCAATAGAAATAAGTTCTTGCTGTTGCTCCATACTCAATACTGTTAAGTCCCCTTCAGGGGATTAGGGGCAAGACAGATCGTGTTATCGCAAGCCGTTTACTATGGTCCGGCAGTGTCAGGTCTGAAGACCTGACACCCATGAAAAAAAACTCCAAATCCGTTTACCGAATTTGGAGTTCTTATTAATTTATTAAAACTAAAAAACTAGTCGTTTTTCTTAGACATTCTAGCTCTTTCGTTTTCGTCTAAGTAGATCTTTCTCATACGGATACTTTTTGGAGTTACCTCTACGTATTCGTCTTTTTGAATGTATTCTAATGACTCTTCCAATGAGAATTGAATCTTAGGAACAATACGCACGTTGTCGTCCGTACCGGAAGCACGCATGTTGGTCAATTTCTTTTCGCGGATGGTGTTTACCGTTAAGTCGTTGCCACGTGTATGTTCTCCGATTACCTGACCCATGTAAACTTCTTCACCTGGCTCCACAAAGAAGATTCCTCTGTCTTGTAATTTATCAATAGAATAAGCAGTTGTTTTACCGGCATCCATGGAGATCAATGAACCACTGTTTCTACCGGCGATGTTTCCTTTGAACGGTTCGTAGCCCATCAAACGGTGAGTCATTACAGCTTCACCTTGAGACACCGTCAATACGTTGTTACGCAAGCCCATGATACCACGGGAAGGAATTTCAAATTCCAAATGTTGCACGTCACCTTTAGGTTCCATGATTTTCAATTCGCCTCTGCGCATGGTCACCAATTCGATGACTTTACCGGAGAATTCTGCAGGCACATCCACAACCATTAATTCAATCGGCTCACATTTCTGACCATCGATCTCTTTGTATAATACTTGAGGTTGTCCTACTTGTAATTCATACCCTTCTCTGCGCATCGTTTCGATCAATACAGACAAGTGAAGAATACCACGACCGAATACCAAGAATTTATCTTCCGTATCCGTTTCCTGAACTCTCAACGCCAAGTTCTTTTCGATCTCTTTATATAAACGATCACGCAAGTGACGTGATGTTACGAATTTACCTTCTTTACCAAAGAAAGGAGAGTTGTTAATGGTGAACAACATACTCATCGTTGGCTCATCTACGCTGATACGCTCCAATGCTTCCGGATTGTCAGCATCAGCGATGGTATCACCGATTTCAAAATCGTCAATACCGATTACCGCACAAATTTCACCTTGAGGAACTTCAGCCACTTTCACACGACCCAAGCCTTCAAAGATTTGAAGTTCTTTGATTTTCATTTTCTTGATCGAACCATCAGATTTAACCAGTGCGATTTGCTGGCCTTCTTTCAAGGTACCACGGAATACTCTTCCGATAGCGATACGTCCCACGAAAGCTGAATAATCCAAAGAAGTGATCTGCATTTGAGCAGGACCTTCTAAGAATGGAGCTCTTGGAATTACTTTAATGATAGTGTCCAATAAAGGAGTAATATCAGCCGTAGGTTCTTTCCAATCGTAACCCATCCATCCTTGTTTAGATGAACCGTATAACGTAGCGAAATCCAATTGATCTTCTGTTGCGCCCAAGTTAAACATCAAGTCAAATACAGACTCGTGTACTTCGTCAGGACGACAGTTTTCTTTATCTACTTTATTGATGATCAAAATCGGTTTCAAGCCAAGCGCTAATGCTTTACCCAATACGAAACGGGTTTGAGGCATGGCACCTTCGAACGCATCCACCAGCAAACAAACACCGTCTGCCATTTTCAATACACGTTCCACTTCACCACCGAAGTCACTGTGACCAGGAGTATCGATGATGTTGATTTTATAATCTTTGTAACGTACAGATACGTTCTTAGATGTAATGGTAATTCCACGTTCACGTTCCAGGTCATTGTTATCAAGGATCAAGTCCCCGAATTCCTGATTCTCTCTAAAAATCTTAGAGGCGTGGATGATTTTATCAACCAATGTAGTTTTACCGTGATCGACGTGAGCAATGATGGCTATGTTTCTAATTTCTTGCATGATGGTTATGAAATGCGTATCGAGGTGCAAAGTTACTAATTCTCAACCTAAATAGAGTCATATAAGGGAAAATAAGTGCTAAAAATCCTATCTTTGCAGGAAAACTGAGAGCTGAGAACTGAAAACTGAGAACAGATAGTTGCTAAATTACACAGAAATTGCCTTTTCTGTTTTCAGTTCTCAGTTTTCAGTTTTCTAGCTTGTTAATGCAATTCAACTATAATCACCCCTATGGCTGCTGAATTCAAAAGATATACCGTTACTTCCGCCCTTCCTTACGCAAATGGACCTGTTCACATCGGACATTTAGCCGGCGTTTATGTACCTGCCGACATCTATGTCAGGTATTTACGCTCTACCGGGAAGGATGTATTATTCATAGGCGGTTCTGATGAACATGGCGTTCCGATTACGATTCGCGCTAAAAAAGAAGGTGTTACTCCTCAGCAAGTAGTGGATAAATACCATGAATTGATCAAAAAATCCTTTCAGGACCTGGGAATTTCCTTTGATATCTATTCCCGTACCTCGAGCAAAGTGCACGCAGAAACTTCTTCTGCTTTCTTCAAAACCCTCTACGATAAAAAAGCTTTCATAGAAAAAACATCCGAACAGTATTTCGATCCCTCTGCCAATCAATTCCTGGCAGATCGCTACATCGTGGGTACATGCCCACATTGCGGCAACGAAAATGCATACGGAGATCAATGCGAAAATTGCGGTTCTACCTTAAGTCCTTCGGAATTGAAAAATCCGAAGTCGATGTTGAGCGGAGCACAACCGATCTTAAAAGATACCAAACACTGGTACTTGCCTTTAGATCAATACGAAGGATGGTTGAAACAATGGATCCTGGAAGATCATAAAGAATGGAAACCCAATGTATATGGTCAATGCAAATCATGGATCGACCAAGGCTTGCAACCACGCGCTGTTACCCGTGACTTGGAATGGGGTGTTCCCGTTCCACTGCCGGATGCCGAGGGAAAAGTATTGTATGTTTGGTTTGATGCGCCGATCGGATACATCTCCGCTACGCGCGATTACTTTGCTCAGGGCCCTTCTGCCAGTCATGCGAAGAATACCTGGGAAACCTATTGGAAAGACAAAGACAGCAAGCTTGTTCACTTCATCGGTAAAGACAATATTGTTTTCCATTGCATCATTTTCCCGGCGATGTTAAAAGCAGAAGGCAGTTACATACTACCGGATCAGGTGCCTGCGAATGAATTCATGAACCTGGAAGGAAATAAAATTTCTACCTCACGTAACTGGGCGGTTTGGTTACACGAATACTTAGAAGAATTTCCTGGGAAGCAAGATGTATTGCGTTACGTGCTATGCGCCAATGCACCGGAAACAAAGGATAACGATTTTACATGGAAAGATTTTCAAAACAGGAACAACAACGAACTGGTTGCCATTCTAGGTAACTTCGTCAACCGTGCCGCGGTATTGACACAAAAATATTACGAAGGTAAAGTTCCTGCCTTGAATGCCTTGACGCCACAAGACCAGGAGTTGATTGAAAAATTAAAAACATACCCTGCAGAAATCGCTAAGTCCATCGAAGCCTATCGTTTCAGAGAAGCCTTGACCATATACATTGATCTCGCTCGCACAGGAAATAAATATTTGGCAGACAGTGAACCCTGGAAAATTCAGGCGACAGATCCTGAACGCGTAAAAACAATTTTGCATTTGTCCTTACAATTGACGGCTAACCTGGCGATCCTGGGAGAACCGTTTATTCCATTCAGCTCAAAAAAATTGTTTGACATGTTGAACCTTGCTCCATTAACTTGGGACAAAGCAGGCAACTATAATTTGTTAGAAGAAGGACATCAATTGAACAAGCCGGAACTCTTATTTGAAAAACTGGAAGACGAGGTCATCACCAAACAAGTACAGAAATTGGAAGACACAAAAAAAGAAAACGAATACGCTTCCTTAACAGTAAAACCGGCTAAAGAAGCCGTACAGTTCGACGACTTTACCAAAATGGATATTCGTGTCGCAACTATTCTAACAGCAGAGAAAGTCGCTAAGACTAAAAAGCTGCTCAAGCTGACATTGGATACCGGGCTTGATCAACGCACGGTAGTCAGCGGTATTGCAGAATACTTTGAACCGGAACAAATCATTGGAAAACAAGTTTGCCTCCTGGCCAATCTTGCGCCACGTGACATCAAAGGTATTCAATCTCAAGGTATGATTTTGATGGCGGAAGATAAAGACGGTAAGTTATCGTTTGTCTCTCCGGGCAGTGCGGTAAGTAATGGAAGCCAAATCAGTTGAGAAAACTGAAAACTGAAAACTGAGAACTGAAGAAAAAATAATATCATCTATTTCAGTTCTCTGTTCTCTGTTTTCAGTTCTCTGTTTTCAGCTCTCTGTTTTCAGTTCTCTGTTTTCAGTTCTCTGTTTTCAGCTCTCTGTTTTCAGTTTTCAGTTCTCAGCCCTCTCACTTCACGTATTCCCCTTTCAACCTTTTCAATTCAATCTCTGCTTGTATGGCTTCATAGCGAGCAGCCACCAATCTTATCTGGGCGGCATCCAGGCTGCGTTGGGCTTCCTGGAGTTCTATGGATGTGCCATTCCCAATTTTGTATCTTTCCATAGAGATGGTCACATTTTCTTTCGCCAAAAGAATGTTAGCTTCTTCCAATTCCAATATATCAAAGGCCAGTTTCGCATTGTTCCAAGATTGAAAAATACTGGACTGCAATTCTAATCTGGACTGCTCGTATTGGGCATCAGCGATGGCCATCTGAACATGTGCATTTCTGATTTGAGAATTTAGAATTCTACCGTTGAATAAATTCCAGGTGGCGGTAAAACCCATCGTAGGTCCTGTACTTCTATTGAGGGCCAGCAATCCCGCTTCACTTTCGCTTCGGGAATAGTTGTATCCTGCATTCAACGTTATTCTTGGATACAAAGAGCCATTTACTTCCTGTACGCTCTTCTTAAAGGCAAACTGATTTTGCTGATTATACTTCAATAAATTATTGCCTCTTTCCGCAGCGGATCTGATTTCTTCAAAACTTACTGTAGGATCAACGATAATCGTATCGATCACGTCAAACGGAACATCGCTGGTACGTCCCAGCAAAATATTCAAGGTCGCTTTGCTGTTGGCAATGGTAGCGACTTGCCGGATGGTGGTGGATTGTAAAGCATTCAGGTCTACTTTGGCCTGCAAATAATCCACTTTAGCAGTAAGACCCAGTTTGAATTTATTCTCAGCGATGAGCGCTCGGTCCTGGTACAACTTTAATGAATTTTCATTCGCCCTCCATTCCTGTTTCAACCTTACTACATCGTAATAAGAAAGCAATACCGAAGAAACCGTATTCTCCACTTGCACTTTCAGGGCCAGCTCTCCCATTTCATTCAAGGCTTGAAGCCTGTCGTAGGTAGCGAACATTCTGAAACCATCAAAAATAGTCCAGCTGAACAAGGCGGAAGCCGTCAGGGAATTAGAGTTGACACTGTTTCGTTCTGTAATGACACCGCTGGACAACGTTTGTTTAAAACTGTTGTCGCTTGTACTTCCCGCCGCATTAAGGTTTAGTGTTGGTAAAAAACCGGCGTTACCCAGTGTATAATTATTCCTGGCGAAGTCCGCTTGGCTTTTACTGATTAAAATGGAATAGTTATTCTTCAATGCAATTTCCACCGCCTGTTCCGGAGTCATCAACTCTTGCGCATACGCAGGGAAAGACAATAACCATATCCCTAACCAAAAGACATTTTTCATACTATTCATGAGTAACCTCAGCTTCTTTGTGTTTTATTTCTCTAGACAAGTAACTATATAAAGCAGGAATAACAAATAAGGTCAATACGAGTGAAAAGAGAATACCACCGATGATCACTATCCCCATGGACATGCGGCTTTTGGAACCGGCGCCTAAGGCCAACGCAATAGGCAGCGCACCGAGTGCCGTAGCCAGACTGGTCATTAGAATAGGTCTGAATCGCGCGACAGAAGCTTCAATGATGGCTTCTGACATTTTCATTCCTTCTTCTTTCAATTGATTGGTAAATTCCACAATCAAAATACCATTTTTTGTTACCAGCCCTATGAGCATGATGATGCCAATTTCACTGAAAATATTCAATGTTTGATTGAAGTACCAAAGTGAAATCAATGCCCCTGCCAAAGCCAGAGGAACAGTAAACATGATGACCAGAGGATCAATGAAACTTTCAAACTGCGCCGCCAGCACAAGATAGATCAATACCAAAGCGAGGTAAAAAGCTAATAATACATTAGAAGAACTTTCAGAAAAATCACGTGCCGCACCGGTAAGTTCGGTAGAAAAGGAATCATCCAGGTTACGCGCCGCGATTGCTTCCATGGCTTTGATTCCATCGCCAATTGTTTTACCCGGCGCAAGCCCTGCTGAAACAGTAGCGGACATGTACCTGTTGTAATGATACAATTGTGGAGGACTGCTCACTTCTTTGATGGTAACCAGGTTATCCATCTGAATCAGTTGTCCGTTTGCATTTTTAACAAACATACTTTTCAAATCCATCGGATCGTCACGGTTGCTACGATCGACCTGGCCGATGACCTGATACTGTTTACCATTCATGATGAAATAACTGAAACGCTGACCACTAAGCGCCAACTGCAGAGTTTGACCGATAGCAATGGCTTCCACACCTAAGTTTCTTGCCTTTTCACGATCAATCTGAATTTCCAGTTCTGGTTTATTAAATTTCAGGTCCAGATCCACGATTTGAAACGTCGGATCTTTGCTGGCATCTTCCATGAATTTAGGCAACCGTTCTTTTAGCTTCTCAAAGTTGGGGGCTTGTATTACAAACTGAACAGGCAAGCCTCCTCTGGATCCGCCGGCAGAAATGGTTTGCTGCTGGATCACAAAAGTTTTCGCTTCTGGAAAGCCTTTAGATACCTGTGTGATATAATCCGCTACTTCCTGTTGTGAACGTTGACGCTCTGAGGGTTCTTTGAGCATGATGCGTGTCATACCGGTGTTCACCGCACCGGAACCCGAAAACCCGGGAGCTGTAATAACAAGCGACACTTGTTTCTCCGGTATGGAATCGTCTATAAAATCAGAAAGTTTGAGCATGAACTTGTCCATGTATTCATAAGAAGCTCCTTCAGGTGCTGTCACCTGCAACCGCAAGGAACTTCGATCATCTAAAGGAGCGAGTTCGGATTTCAATACAGAACCGACCAGTAAAATCAATCCAAAAGAAGCGATGATGATTACAAATCCTAACCACCTGACGCGCATAAAGGCCAACAGTCCATTCTTATATCGGTTATTCATGGATTCAAAAAACGGCTCTGACCAGGTATAAAACCTGCTTTTCTTCGAGCCGTTTTTTGATAACTTCGCATTGAGCATGGGGGTAAGACTCAAGGAAACAAACGCGGAAATTAAAACCGCTCCGGCAATCACTATCCCAAACTCTCTGAATAAACGACCAACGAACCCTTCTAAGAAAATCAACGGTAGAAACACAGCAGCCAGGGTAACGGAAGTAGAAATTACAGCGAAGTAAATTTCATTTGATCCTTTAATGGCTGCCTCACGGGGAGACATGCCTTCTTCTATTTTCTTATAAATATTTTCTGTTACCACAATCCCATCGTCCACCACTAAACCTGTAGCCAATACAATCGCCAGCAAGGACAGTACATTGATCGAATACCCCATGATGTACATGATAAAAAAAGCACCGATCAAAGAAACAGGAATATCTATAAGTGGTCGTAACGCGATGGCCCAATCCCTGAAAAACAAATAGATGATAATGACAACTAATAGAATAGCGATGAGTAATGTTTCCTCTACTTCAGTAACCGATTGCTTGATAAACTTGGTGTTGTCCAAGCCTATTTCTACTTTAAAATCTTTAGGCAGCTCCTTTTCGATAGCAGCTGTGCGCTTAAAAAACTCATCCGCAATGTCCAGGTAATTCGCTCCAGGCTGCGGCACTACGGCTACTCCGATCATGGGTATACCAGATTGCCTGAGTATGGTTTCCACGTTCTCTGCTTCCAAGCTTGCCTTACCAATATCTCTGAACCGTACGGTCTGATCACCGGATGTTTTAACGATCATGTTGTTAAAGCTTTCCTCGTCGGTAAATCGGCCCATTGTTTTTACCGTAAGTTCTGTCTGGTTACCGGCAATTTTCCCTGAAGGTAATTCAATGTTTTCGCGATCCAGGGAGTTACGAATATCAACAGCCGTGAGGCCGTAGGAGGCCATTTTAGAGGGATCCATCCAAAGTCGCATAGCGTACTTCTTTTGTCCCCATATCTGAACATTACTCACACCGGGAATCGTCTGCAACCTTTCAGCGATTACATTTTCTGCGTAATCACTGACTTGTAAATGTGTACGGCTATTACTTTGCAAAACCAAAGATAAAATAGCATCCGAGTTCGCATCGGCTTTAGAAACTACCGGTGCCGCGTCTATGTCTTGAGGCAATTGACGCGCCGCTTGTCCTACTTTGTCTCTAACGTCATTCGCGGCTGCTTCCAGGTTGGCATCCAGATTGAACTCCACGGTAATGGAACTTGAACCTTGATTACTCGCAGACGAAATGGTACGTACCCCTTCAATACTGTTCAGTACTTTTTCTAACGGCTCGGTAATTTGAGATTCGATAATCTCAGCATTGGCCCCGGTATAGGATGTACGAACAGTAATGATCGGAGGGTCTATAGAAGGATACTCTCTTACACCAAGGTATTTGTAGCCCATCAATCCAAACATCACGATAATCAGTGACATGACAATGGACAATACAGGACGATTAATGCTTATTGTTGAAAGACTACTCATACTGATACATTATTTACCTGTGCCTTTTATGATGATAGGAGATTCATTCTTTAACTGCATCATGCCAGAGGTTACTATAGTATCTCCTTCGGCTATTCCCTCGGTAATAAGTACTTGCGTATCGGTACGTGTACCTGCTTTAACCGTTCCAGAAATCGCTTTCCCATTGCGGTAAAAAAACACTTTATATCCTTTCAATTCAGCAATCAATGCTTCAGTTGGAATTAAAATGCTGGTTGTACTTTGCTTGATCATATCTACTTTCACAAAAGCACCAGGAAGGAGTTTATGTTTATGATCGTAACACAATGCTCTTATTTTTAAAGTGCGTGTCGCTAAATCAATTTTAGGTTCTATCGCAAAAACTTTCGCTTTGAACACAACAGAAGTTCCTTCTGTCTGCACATTTGCCAGATCGCCAGCGTGTACCATCGAAGCATACTTCTCCGGGACAGAAAAGTCTATTTTCATGGGTGTCAATTGCAAAATCGAAGCAACAATGGTAGAGGGAGTTACATAACTACCCTCACTGATGTTCCTTAAACCAATTACACCATCAAAAGGTGCTCTGATTTCTGTCTTGCGAATTTGAGCGGTTAAAAAATCACGGTCTGATTTAAAACCGCTGACTTCATTTGCCGCAATATCAAAGCCTTCCTGACTTACACCATTAATTTCTAACAATTGCTTTTGACGTTGTAATTTTTGTTCGGACAGTTGTATTTGTAATTCGACTTTATCTAACTGCGCTTTCAAATCCGCATCATTGATTTTTACCAACAGGGTATTTTTTTTCACTAAAGTTCCCTCTGAAAAATAAATGCGAATTACTTTACCCGCCACTTCGGGCGTCAGAGAAGCTTCTTCATTAGCCAATGCAGTGCCGGTGCTTACAATCTTCTCATTAAATGTTTGATTCTTTGCCACATAAATAGTGACCGGACTAGCTGCTTTTATACCCGGCTTGGCTGATTTTCCATTCTCTGCAGTGCCGGCAAAAAATTTCCACTTGATAAAAATCAGTATCCCTAGAATAATTAAGACGATTGCTCCAATTTTAATGGCCTTCATAATATGAGTAATTGACAGGTATTGTTATAACATGAGCTTCCAAAGCAAAAGCTAACCGGAAGATTTGCAAATATAATGCGACAGGCAAAACCTGCGTTATTCGACGAATACAACTTGCTAAAAATTAATCCCATTAAAAAGCTGAATAGAAGAATAGCCCAAATTCATAGAAGAATAGGGCTAATAGTATGTTTGGCCACTCTAGGATGTAGTTAGAACCCGGAAGCATTCTGAGATGAACTCTTCGTCGTTATAGAGGAAGCGAGTGGCGAAGCCTTAAACGCAAATTAGGTGAAACAAAAAATCCCGACCCAGTTTCCTGGATCGGGAGAGACAAAAAAAATATTAAAAAATACGAGACTTGAAAAGCGTTTTACAACTGGTTAAAATTTAGCGCGGCCAAGGCATTAAAAAAATAACATGCACTACTTAACCATAACCGCCTTCATTCAAAAAGTGTGTAAAAGCATTTTCAAATAGAAGACTTCAACTTTTAGGATTCTGCTTCCGTATTTTGAATTATTTTTTAAAAAAAATGGCTTCTCAACGATAAATCATTAATTTGCAGTAGGTTTCGGGGCTTTTTTATTCCGAAGGACAAAATCTTTATCTTTCCAGAAGAGCATGACTCTTACCGACGAATTGGTAAAAAAGTGTATTAACAACGAACCAGCTGCACAAAAAGAATTGTATAAGCAGCTGGGAGGCAAGCTCTTTGCTATTTGTTTGCGATATACTAAGAATCGTGCGGAAGCGGAAGACTGGCTTCAGGAGTCTTTTATAAAGATCTTCACCCACCTTAAATCATTCAAATTTGAAGGTTCTTTTGAAGGTTGGGCTAAACGGATCACTGTCAATCACATTCTATCTGACATTAAAAAACAGAAGAAATTGAAGTTTACAGATGAACTGGAAGAAAATACCTTAATGGTGGAAGAAGAGGCGCATAGTAATATCAGTAAGGAAGAACTGATTCGTTTTATTAACTTATTGCCTGAAGGAAAAAAACTAATATTTAACCTGTACGTAATCGAAGGCTATTCTCATAAGGAAATAGCTGAAACACTAAACATAAACGAAGGAACCTCCCGAGGTCAACTTGCTAAAGCAAGAGAACAATTGGTAGAGATTCATAAGAAGCACAATAGGATTAATGAGCGAATATCCTGAACATATTGACCAAATAGACGACTTCTACAGGAGTCAGCTGGCCGATCACGAGATCGAGCCACCTGCAGGCCTATGGGATAAGATCAGTGCGCATGCTTTTGAGACACCAAGCTCGGAAGCACAGGCGACGATTAGGTCTAAATCTACCCTGCTCACCACTACCCAGAAATTGATTGGTTTAGGCGCCGCTACTCTTCTTATTGTAGCGGGAACCTACTATTGGTATTCTAACAAACCAGGGCAAACTGAAACAGAAAGTGAAACGATACCTGCTGTGGAACAACCGGCAGAAGGAATTCATGATTTTACCAATTCTACTGAAACAAATACCAACGATGAGCAATTGATTTCTCCAACCCATTCGTCCACGGAAAAAAATAATACGCCATCTTCTATTCATAAAACAGAAGAAGAATCATCTGTCCTTCCTGAAGTGAAGGAAGAAACAAACAGCGAACTTCAACCGGAAAATACTGTAATTGCTGAACCTCAAAAAACCAGAGCAGACAGCATTGCCGACATACAAACCACTCAAAAAGCTGCGCCGAAAGAAAAGGTAAAATTCAAAGACAAGTATAAAAAAGAATACCAGGACAGCACCCGCAAGATTTTTGTTCCGGGAAAATAAAGACTAACATCACTCTATTAAAAGAGAGAGGCCTGCTGATCAGCAGGCCTCTCTCTTTTAATAGAAACTGAAATAACATTGATTGTGCTTACTTCACTTTTATGATGTAAATGTCTTCTTCTCCTTTTCCTCCTTCTCGATTGGAAGAAAAATAACCAGTATTTTTTTCTTTATTCCAATACACTGAAATATCATCCATGGAAGAATTGATAGGTGCTCCGGCATTCAGCACAAATTCATAATCTCCATCTTCGTGTTCGGTGGCGCTATAGATGTCGTAACCTCCCATTCCTTCAGGCCTGTTGGATGAAAAATAGAGTGTTCCATCCGGATGATAAAACGGATACATGTCATTGTAGGGAGAATTTACATGAGGTCCAAGATTGATAGGATTCGTCCATTTGTGATCGATACTGAAACATACATAAATATCTGTTCCTCCATAACCGCCTTCCATATCAGAGACGAAGAAGAAAAGTTCTTCATTCCCTTCCACTGCAGGATGTCCATATGATCTTGTGGTATCGTTAAAAACAAATGTTTGCCAGTCCGTCCAATTATTATTTGCCCAGGAAGCGCTGTACATCTTCAATGCGTTCTTAGAGCCTGGGTCATTGCTGTAGGGTTTATCTATGCTTCTGGTAAAAAAAATCTTCTTATAATCCGCTGTAAAAGATGCGCAACATTCATGGTGAATGGTATTGATACGGTTGGAAAAATTACTCAAATGATCAGGATACAAACTGTCTTTCCCTTCAGCATATAGCAAATTATAAAGCGGCAGGGCTGTATTACTTGACTTTTTCTTGATCATAGTCTCCTCTCTATTGGAAGAAAACACTAACCCTTTTTTATATACGACAGGTGCAATATCAGAATGTACAGAATTTATTTTAGACATATTTTCCACTTTATAAAAGGGCTCTTTGGCTGAAACCAAAAAAGAATCGCAAGTTGCTACACATTCAGACCTTCTGTAAAAGCCTGGTGACAACTGATGGTACTCAGCTTTCGCTTCGCTGTACTTACCTTGTTTCTTCAATACTTCAGCATACCTGATAATAAGAGAATCGTTGACCTCATGTTTAGAAAAATAAGCGGCATAAAGATCTTCCGCCTTCTCGTAGCGACCTACCTTACCGTAACAATCCGCTAATCGAAGTTCACACGCTGCTGACGTTTTATGACTACGCAAATATTTTTCATATTCCGGAATTGCTTTCGCATAATAACGCACATCAAAATACGCATTCCCTCGCTCCAAATGCTTAGCCGATTTCTGACCAAAAGCGATGGAAGATAAAGCAATCATACTGGCAGCAATCAAAAATATTCTGTGCTTATTCATCACTCAAAGAACAAAGGTGAAACAGTTACTTTCCTTCTTAAAATTCTATCTACTTTTTCTGAAGGTATAAATTTGAGTGTCAGTATCAACTCATGCGTATTGCCAATGTAATCAGTTTTTTTATTTAACGACTGATCGTACGCATAAGAAAGGACGTATTTATTAGATGTCGTACCCAATACCTTGTCGATATTTAAACTAGCCAAAAAGGATACAACAGAAGCGGTACCATAGCCGGCTCCTACAGAAAACAACTCCTCATACTTTAAAGGAACCAGCAACACGGCATAAGGATTGAAATCGCCTGTATACTGCAATTTAAGTGCTGGTTGCAAAGTCAGTCGTTCTGAAATTTTTTGAGAACCTCCTACTATAAAATGGTAATAGTTTTTAAGTCTGGCATTACTTTCCAAATAAATACCTGCAGAACGCACAAAAGATAAGCCGGTATACAGATTCCTTTGTTTGTAAAAAAATCCTCCTCCAACTTCGGGTAAAAGTTGATTGGTGTTCGTAAGCAAGACATCATTCTGATCCTTCACTACTAATCCGCCTAGGTTTTCATTCCTTTGAAGCATGCCCAGTCTTATACCAAAAGAAAGTCTTCCATTTTTAAAATTGATCTTATACGAGGCATTTGCATTGACGTATAAAGATTGAACCGTCGCGGTCTCTTCTTTCAGAAGATTTAGTCCTGCGCCTAATCTTTCGTAATTGAAAGGAATATGACCGCTGACTCCGATCATGGAAGGAGCCCCAGTTGTGTTTAGCCATTGCGTTTTGTTAAACACAGAAACATTGATATGGTCTTCTGTCCCCACATAGGCAGGATTGAACAATTGAATAGCGTTCGGGAAGGAAGTAACAGACAACTGCGTCTGTGCATCGCTATGAAAGCAGAAGAAGCTTAGGAGGCCTATAAGAATCGGATATATCTTTCGCTTCATCGTTTGATGTATAAATTACCTTTGTAAACCTTATCCCAATCTTCTACCTCTACAAGGTAATAATAAGTACCCACTGGAAGTCCACCTCCATCCCAATCATTTTTGTAGTTTTTTTTGTTGTATACCACCTGATGCCATACGTTAAACACCGTAAGATCAGTCGATGGCAAAGCTTCAATATTTTTGATGAAGAAGGTCTCATTCGCTCCATCGCCGTTTGGAGTAATTAATTCATAAATAACAATGTCCGTATCCACAGCAAATATAACTGCCAGCTCCAATGTATCATACAAACAAGACCCTTCAAAAATTCTAACTTTATATACACCTTCCACATCCACAGCACCGCCAGGCCTGTATATGCTGCTGGCTTGTTCATTTTGCAAATCAGGAGATAGGAAAATGGGTAGATACAACAACACGGATAGTGTCGTCAAAAGGTAAATATGTTGTATTCCCAGTATTATAAGCTCTTATTACTCCGGTGCCAGGTACTGCTGCATTTACGATCAGTGCATTGTTGATATATGCGTAAGCTTCAACATTATCGTACGACACAGGTAATCCTTCCTGCGTTGCAATTGGGAATTGCAATACATCGGGTCCGCAATACATAGATGTATCTCTCTGATAATTTAAAGTCTGAGGAAGTCTATTGTCCGTCACTTCTACTCTTGAACTTCGTACTTGCAAAGTCAATAAAGGGGCTGCCGTATTCCGAACGATACAAGAGTAAAAACCGCTATCCGCTACTACTGCACTATTATTGGAGAGAGTTGAGGTTGTAGCTCCTGTAAAACGTTCGTTATCCGTTACATTCAAAAAATTAGCCTGCCATTGGTAGGTATTATCCGTTCCTCCAATGGTAACAGAAACTACAAAAGGATCAAAGATATTTAAGAGGACATCTGCACCACTTTGCATCACTACAGCCTGTGGACTGTATACATATCCCAAATTAGGGATAGAGACATTGGGTATGATGTCTTCAAATGTTAAGTTATTACCATCTACATGTAAATTTGAAAGTTCAACGACACCGGTCAAATCAGGAAAATCGGTAAACTGATTATTCGATATCCAGATATCCGCCAGGTCAGGCATAGCTGTTGCAAAAGCTGCCGGAAAAGCACCCGACATATCATTGTTACGAAGATCGATGCTATTAATGGAAACCGCATTACCTATGCAAGCCGGAAGATTTCCTGTGAGGTAATTATTGTTAAGATAAATATATTCTAATGCGGTAAGATCGCAGAACTCATCGGGGATGATACCGGTAAGATTGTTGCTATTTAATGCCAGTGTTTGTACTCTGTTCCCAACGATGGCTACACCTGCCCAGGAACTGACAGGAGCGGAAAGCCAATTGCTCCGATCTGCCCAATTAGGACCATCGGTGCTGTTGTAAAACGCAACCAATGCCAATGAGTCCTGAGGCAACACTTGCGCGAATACCTTGAAACCATTTGCAATGAAAAAAAACAGAAACAAAAATTTACAAATTCCCCTTTTCATTAACATTCCATAGCTAAACAAGAAAAGTTCCAGGACAAATACATAGTCGAACTTTCCCGGATTGAAGTGCTAACCATGCAGTCATTCGATTTGATGAGGATCAAATGCCTGCTATTCTTTATCGTTTGGCGAAACGATATGGATCGTATCCATTGAGTGATTTAGAATAATAACCCGTTCCGTCATAAGGACGTTTTTCTGCGTGTGTTTTGCACGTCTCAGAACAGGCTCCATCCAGAGTTGTTCCACAATTTTCACAGATGGGAACGTGAATATTACACTCCGCATTGGCGCAATTCACCATGCGATCGCTAGTGGTGCCACATACGTAACAACTTGAAATTACTGTAGGGTTTATGGAGTTGACATCTACGGCGACACGTCCATCAAAGACATAACACTTGCCCTCAAAATCTTCACCCCCGGCTTCCATGCCGTATTTAATGATACCTCCATGCAACTGGTACACGTCTTCAAAGCCTTGCTCTAATAAATACGCACTGGCTTTTTCGCACTTGATACCACCTGTGCAATAGGTCAATATTTTTTTCCCTTTGTATTTTTCCAGTTCCTTAATTTTATCTGGAAAATCTCTGAAGTTTTCTATGTCTAAAGTAACCGCATTTTTAAAACGGCCGAGTTCATGTTCGTAATCTGAGCGTACATCTAAAATCACCACATCTTCACGGTCTTTCATCGCTTTGAATTCATTGGGTTCCAAATGAATACCAGTACGCTCGTTAGGATTAATGTGTTGTAAAGAAGAATGTACGATTTCGGACTTAACACGTACATGTAGTTTTTGAAATGCATGCTCAGCATGAGCCTCTACTTTAAACTCTACAGTGCTAAACCGTGAATCCGCTTTCATCCAGTCCATGTATGCTTGGGTAGCTTCCACGGTACCGGAAACCGTGCCGTTAATTCCTTCTTTTGCAATGATGATTCTACCTCTAAGACCGAGGTTTAGACAGAACAAATGATGTTCCTCTCTGTATTGCTCCGGATCCTTGATCTCGGTATAGCAATAGTAAAGTAAAATTTGATATTCCTGTTCCATGTTCTCCAAAACTTAGTTTCAAGCTAAGTGGCTAAATAACAACGAGACAAAGATAACTATTTGGATTTATCTTTCAATCTCTTTCGCCGGATTTCCAAACAAAGTCTTTCCTGCTTTCACATCAGCAATCACCACGGAACCTGCTCCTATTCTGGCATTTTTACCAATGGTGACACCGGGTACCACTACCACACCTGCTCCAAGGAAAACTCCATTTTCCAAAATAGCCCCGGGGCCAACTTTGCTTCCTGCTCCGATTTGAACAAAATCGCCCAATTTTGCTTCGTATTCTATCAGGCTCTGAGCATTTAGAATGCAGTGGCTACCTACTTCCGCAAAGGAATTGACCACAGCATCCGCTCCGATATAATTTCCATGGCCCAACACTGCTACAGTTGATATGGTAGCCGAAGCGTGGATGGCATTGACCGGCATGACCTTCCGTTTTTCGATGAGCATATTTACAATGCTTTCGCGTTCCTTATTATTATCCACTGCTACAAAAGCATCACATTTTTGCCCGATCAGTTTTAAAAATCCATCATTGTCCGTCTCTCCAAGAATGGAAACATCTCCTATTTCAGTATGGTGAAGACTCTTATTATCATCCAGAAAACCGTAGATGACAACATCATTACTTTGAAATATATCAAATGCGGCTTTACCTAAACCACTTGCACCAAAGATTATAACTGGATTTAATGTTTTCATATCTTCAAATTTATATAAAAATACGGCTTTCTTCTAAATATTACTACTTCGCCACGTAAAGCACGTCTTTATTGTCCATCCACAAGACTGCTCCTTCAGAATCATCAAAGTCTTGTGTACTTTTCAATACCAAATCAGCCCTGATTTCACTCGGATTGTTATCGTATAGGAGAGTATAATTCTTAGCCTTTTTCTGATAAAATAACAAATATTCATAGTTGACATCGTTAAGCACCAAGACCGTTTTACCCGCTGCTTCCTTTTCTATGACTTGTTTGATTTCCATAAACCGTTCTGAATCCCTCACTAAGATAGTATTCGAACTATATAACCTCAATAGATTAGAAATCATGATCAGCAGGATTATACATCCTGCAACAATGAATGTTCCGGTTTGCTTTATACTGGCGAAAACATGTGTTACTTCTATGACCCACCAGATGAATGGTACAACGAGCCATAGCCAGGTGCGTTCAAACAATAGTACCGGATAAACTTGCAGCAATAGATAAGGAATCGCTAAAACTGCTAAGGGTAACAAGGCCAATTTATTTTTCATTAAACCAAACAGTATGGAACTTAGTCCCAAAACAATTACTAGAACCAATGAGAAAATTCCGCTACAGCCACTAATGAAATTCCAAATACCAGGCATATAACTTGTCAAACCAATCATCCATGTTTCGTTGTAGGCCACACGTTGTACAAATGGATTATTGATAAGAGATTCAAATCCAGAGAATATCCCGACAGGAGCATAGCATAAAAATACCCCTACGAAAGAATATATAGCGGTGCGAATGATTCGATGAAAATTATTTCCATCTTCTTTAAGCAATCGATAAGCATAGAACAGATTCAACAAAGCCAAAGGAATGGCTGCAACAGGAATAATGTACAAGGTAAATACATTCCATAATACAAGTAAGCGATCTGTATTGGCATCATACCGGGATTGCACCAGCAAGTACAGAATAATAAGTAAGCCTGTTAATTCTAACACATATCCGCGACCTTGTACACCATACCATGCAAAAGGAGCGGCAGTCATAAGTAAGAGCATGCCTGCTATCGATAAAGCAACGGTATACCTTTGTCTCAGAATAATAAAAAAAAGAAATGCTGCACTGATAGCAGAAAATAATGAAACGATGCGCACTGACCATAAAGGAGGCAAAAACAGGTTAGGCAACACGCTCAACAGATTATAGGCAATATGATTGTTGCTGGCAGGATAATAAGAGGCGGTCACCAAGGCACCACGATCTATAAAATACAACCAGGTATGTAATTCATCTAATTGTATTGGTGTAAAATAACTGTAAGTGATCAACACCAAGCTAAATAAAATGAGGAGGCCAAACAAACTAGTCCGCTCTTTAATAGAAAGTATCAGTATCTCCTTTTTAATCAAACTACCATAAGCAATAATGGCGAGTTTTGTTTCTTTCATCATCATTCGATCATAAAAAAAAAGGTAGATTAAAAATACAAAAGCAATCACAAGAACCGCTTTCATTTTGAACCAGGCTGATGCATTCACGTACACACCCAGAGTACTACTCTTTTCAGCATTTAATTCATGATGCTGAGACAACCAGTGAATCAAATCAGTAGCATCGATAAAAGATAATACTCCATAAGCCATAAAAATTAAGGCCATGAGCACAAAGAATAGCACGTTTGTTTTTATATTGTTCATCAATAGCAAATAGTCACTATAGCAATGAATTTACATCAATGACCGCCAATATCCGACATATTGTTATATTTTTCTTTCTGATGATGAGCTTTATTCCATTCCTTCTCATGAGCGATTTGTTTCCGTTTATGCGTTTTGGAATGTTTGCAGAAACCGTACAATCGATTCCTCAACAAGAAAAATTCACGGTGGTTATTTCATCAAGAGATGGGATAATTCAATCACTAGCTGATCGACAAATAGGGCTTGATGATAGCCATTTAAATTACCTCTGCCGGATTTACTATTACAACCATCAGCTTGATTTCTTTGCCTCGCATCTACAAAAATCTGGTTTACTTCAGAAAAATGAAAAGCTACTGATCCTACATAAAACAATGGAAGATCATGAATGGAAACACGATACATTGTTGACTAAATGAACAAACAATTATTTATTAAGCAAAGTCTTCTTTTTATAATCCTTAGTCTCATTTTATGGATAGGGTATTTTTTGTCTATGCATTATACCTCGACCTTGACCCATGAAATACTTATTGCCAGTCCAGGTACAAAGGGATGGACACGTTGGGTATATGAATTTTATCCCAGACTACAAATCGAAAAATGGCGATTCAGTGAGACGTTCTTTCTTTCCAAAGCAGAGCAAATTTTAACTCGAGTCACATTTACTTTACAAGTATTTCTAATCCTCTTTAGTTTCAGAAGTCTATTTTCTAAAAAAATAGCGGGAACGTATAACAAGCTTACAGACCTTAGCATAGACCGAAGATTCATTCCATACATCACATTACTTTTATATACTTCTTTGCTACTGGTGGTGTACAATGCTATATGGGAATTTAACGCACTGGCTTATTTTAGTCCCTTCTATAAACCTACAGGTATAGGAAAACTGTTGCTTCCCATATTCCCTTCTATTGCCGCCATGTGGTTTATATATGCGGTATTGATTGGGAGTATAGCGGCTGTGATACTTCTTCCTAAAAAATGGATCTCAGCAATTGTTGCTGTACTCGCTTTTATTTATTACCAGCTTATACTTTTTGGATTCGGTAAATACGATCATGGTTACAGTACTTTAACCTATGCCTTGCTGATCTATCCGTTCTTTTTATGGGAAGTTGAAGATTCGAAAGATGCAACCGTATCGGCCTGGAGTATAGTTCTCATTCAATGGATGATTTGCCTCTCCTATTTCTATTGTGCTTTGGAAAAGATAACTACATCAGGAATAGATTGGTTCGCCAGCGATAACCTTCAGCAACATCTATTGCTTCATGAAACCGCTTTAGGGTTAAAGCTGGCTTCATACCCTAACCTGTGCATGCTCTTAAGCTTTGGTGTAGTTTTACTCCAGCTAAGCTTCATAGGCTTGCCTTTTCAAAAAAAATTAACCTACCTACTTTTACCTGCAGGGTTCATCTTCCACACAGCAACCTGGATATTACTGGATGCAGGAGGATGGTTTAATCCGTGGTGGGGAGTATATCTTTTCTTTCTATTTCCTTTGCAACCTCAGGAAACAAAATAAAATCCAATCTCAGAATCATGGGAAGTTCACTCAGCAAAAGCAATAGTAACAGAGGCATGTAGGCCACTTTATAACGAATAAGAGTTCCCCAATTCGGAGATGCAAAAGATAAAAAAGACGCCATTAGAACAATATAATTGATCACAATCAAATGTTCCATTGTCCAGCCTTTCCATTTTTTTCTGGTTTGATCCACAACAAAGTACGCAGCAGTCAATAGAAGCATATAGTTTTCTATCACAGCAAGCCAGGGAATCCATCCTCTACCGGAATTTGTAAAGGGACCGAATAACCCGTAAATCAAAGCTTTAGGGAAATCCCAAAGCATGCCCCATTCTCCTTCATTGAAATAATTAAGGTGAAATACATTATGGTTATGCGATGTACTAAGCGTATCCGCATAATTAGTATGTAAAGCATTGTACAAATTTCCGATGGAAAGATTAGGATGTATCCAGCCGGCTGAAAGTCCAAGATTTGCTAAAACCAAATAATAAATGACAATCCTATGTACCCTATATTCTTTCAGCCATGGAAACGAATACACAACCATGCGATGCACAAAATGTGTTATCATCAGAAAAAAAAGGATTGTGAATATATAATACTTAAGGTTAAAGATGAGCCATAAAGCGCCTCCAAAAATAATCAACTCAAATATTTCGGGTCTTCTTCTTTCATATACCCATTTCAAATAAAAACTCATACTAAATCCTATACAACCCAAAAGAATGGACTCTTTCAACATTCCTGAAGACCAGAAAACTACAGAAGGGAACAATAAAAAAGCGATCACTACAGCCGTCTTACTGATAGAAAATATGGAGACAATACGATTAGAAAGATTCCACAATCCTAAGAACGAAAAGACAGAAACGTACACATTGAGCATCCAATAATTATCCATTAAAATTCCTAGTGGAACAATTAATTTAATAAAGAACAGTTGACGAGGAGAATAAGTAAGCATTTCCTGAAATCCTTCTTCGCCGTACTCTAGAAATGAATTATGTAAGTACATATCAATGAACTTATGGTTGTCCGAATAAAACAACATAGCATATCGCGATACATTGCTGTAAACATCCATTACATCTCCTGCTTTGTAATAATAAAAATATAGAGCCCCCATTGCCAATCCGGACAACACCTTTATGACAAGCGTAGTATGAAACCAAGAATATAAAGGTTTATCTTTTTCAAAAAGCTGCTGTACGTACAAGTAAAAAAGTAAGAAGCAAATGTGCAAAACAATTAAAAGAATCATAGCAAGCCCTCTTTTTTAAGAATAACATGTCCGATCTTACAGGACAAACACTTCTTATAGTTACAATAATTATTATACAATTCCAACATCGCTTGTGTATCTCTTGCCGAAACTGCATGATGGCCAAAGGCTTCGAATAATCTGATGACGCGATTTTTTTCTGGCGGGATTTCTTCGTAAGCGTCAATAAGCATGCTGGTTTGCGTACTGTCCTTATTTTTCTTGTATGCTATTCTAAATGGAATCAATGCATTAATTACTACCAATGTACTCCACTGTGCATTCATGCGCACGGACTCTTTGGAATTTTGTCCCAATCTGTAATGGCTCTTCCAATAAGTACCGATGTCATGAGATTCACGAAGCAAATCTTTTATTGGAGTTTCCAATGCCCAATGCATTAACCGACCTTTTGAATGCAACAAGTACGCCCACTGCGCAATACGTAACTCAGGAAAACTGACAGGTCTTAATCCCTTGTACTGCCATTGCAAGTGTCCGTTATAGACTTTACTCAATCCATATTTATGACATAAAAAAAGATACCGATCACTCCGATCCTTTGTGTATTCATCTTTATTCTTTTCATTCAAAAATCCACCCTGACCCAATAACAAAGCCTCCAGATCAGGGAGCGAAGAAGTATGCTTCAAAATAATTCTATAGGGAATAGCACGGGCTACTTGTTCCATACAGTCATTATTTATTTTCTGCCCCATAAAGCGAGCAAGAAATCGATGCAAAGCCTCGTCCCAATCCCACTGACAGTCTAAGTATAATTGTTCTACTTCTTTCACCCTTCGTTCGACACGTTCAATCAGTGATACGTCCAATTGAGATTGCCAAACCAATTCTGAGGACAGATGAATCAACTCCGCACAAGGAATACGCTGGGCGGAAAATATTCTTTGATCTACTTCATCAAACCAGGAAGCAGAAAAAAAATCTTTAACCTGTAAGCAAGGAATAGAAAGCTCATTGGCCCAGGTAACGTCTGCATCATTTTCCCATACCACGTGCAAAATAACATTGTTATACTTCTCATCCTGATGGTGTTTGTGCGCGTACCATTGAGAAGACAACAAATGTATTTCAACAGATCCCACCCATAAGGTATCGTTGATTTTTATCTTAGCATAAGTAAAATCAGGACCGCCGAGCGATGAAGGACCATAACCCGGAAATATAATTTCCATGGTATCTCCCTGCACTGTTTTTAAAGATTGACCGGCAAGCACCGATAGCTTCCAGGCCATTTGTAAATCGTATTCTTTCATGTAAAAAATGTTAGTTGTTAGTTGTTAGTTGTTAGTTGTTAGTTGTTAGTTGTTAGTTGTTAAAAAATATTTAATTACTTTATCACAAAGATCATCGAAATTGTAATAGGCTTGCAGCTTAGCAATCATAGCTTCGAGCAAAAAAGAACTCCAATAGAATCCTGCCAATCAATCAATTCATGTATAGATGGAAAAACATTGTAGGGGCAACTACATATAGATAACCCGATCAATCGAAAAGATAAATTTAAACTGCGATTAGAGACAAAAACAAATCGAAGTTTGGAGTGCAAGAAATAAAATCACCCCATAAAAAAACTAACAACTAACAACTAAAACAAATACTTCTCCATAGCAGACTTCATTCTCAGTGCTTCCGCTGCTGCTGCTGTTTGAAAATCATTACCCGAGGAAGCATACAAGATGCTTCTGGATGCATTGATGAGTAAGCCTCCGTCTTTTGTTACACCGTATTTGCAGACCGCATCCAGGTCTCCTCCTTGAGCGCCAACTCCAGGAATCAATAAAAAATGTTCTGGTACAATTTTGCGTATGGCTTGAATATATTCAGCCTGCGTAGCTCCAACAACAAACATCAGCTGACTGGCATCACCCCATGAAGCGACTTTACGAATCACTTCGGTATAAAGCTTTTCGTTGTTTTGTAACGTCAATTGTTGAAAATCTTCGCTCCCCTTATTAGAAGTCAATCCTAATACGATCACCCATTTGCCCTCGTAACCTAAAAATGGAGTCACTGAATCTTCTCCCATGTAAGGAGCAACAGTGACCGCATGTGCTTTCATTTCTTCAAAAAATGCTTTGGCATACATCTTAGAGGTGTTGCCTATATCACCACGCTTGGCATCTGCAATCACAAATGCTTTATCACCGATGTAATCAATTGTTTTTTGTAAACTTTCCCAGCCTTTCAATCCCATGGCTTCGTAAAAGGCCGTGTTGGGCTTGTATGAAACTGCGTATTCTAAGGTGGCGTCAATGATCAGCTTGTTAAATTCAAATACAGGATCTTTAGAAAAATGGCGAATGGCGGCAGGGATTTTTTCCATATCCGTATCCAAACCCACACACAACAAAGATTTTTTTTGTTTGATCAGCGCGACTAATTGTTCTTTTTTCATTCTCCTAAACTTATCTCAAATCCACTACTTCCACGCCTTTGTATTTTGCTTTATCAAATACAAACTCTGAATCTGTTAGAGTAAGATTGGGGGTAAATGTCTTTACAGAATAATCGTAAGAGTTTCCACTTTTTTCAAAAATCTTCCAGCTTTTAATGGTCTTGTCTTTCTTGCTAATGATGAGACGAACTTTGAAAAATGGATTGTTTCTGTCTTCAGGAATAAGATCTATGGTTTGATAAACAACGCCGGCTTCCGTCTTCTCTTCTACCAGCATGTATTTATATCCCTTCTTATAAATAGTATAAATTTTCGTTGGTGTTATGTCGTCGTCTTGAGGATCGTAATTCGATACATTCACTTCGTTGGCGTCTTTCAAAAATGTCCAAACAGTAGTCCCGTTATTGAATACTTCCTGATTTCCCATCGCCAGGTGAAACTTTGATCCTTTCACAGTAATATTACCTGTAGAAGACTCGTTGATTCCGGCAGAAGGATTGGTCATTGAATAAGTAAAAGTGGCTTTAAAACCGGACATGGCACTGTATTTTTTACTCATCTCATCCAGAGAAGCGAGCGCCTTGGGATCGTATTGCGCTTTTGCCTGTCCAAGGCCTACAAGCAACAAAGCTGTAAAAGATAACAAACTAACTTTCAATACCTTCATCATATTACTAGTCTTTTCCACTTAATCTATTCAATAATTGTTCCAAACTCATTTCATCAGTGATCAAAACGTCACGAACCTTGCTTCCATTCGATGAACCCACTATTCCGCTCGCTTCCAGCTGATCCATAATACGTCCTGCTCTGTTATAGCCTAACTTCATTTTACGCTGAATAAGCGATGTACTGCCTTGCTGATGCATCACTACCAATCGAGCCGCTTCTTCAAATAATCCGTCTCTGTCTGAATAAGAAAAATCTCCGTTGGCTTCTTGTCCTGACTCATCTCCTTCATACTCCGGAAGATTGTAGGCTTCTGAATATCCTCTTTGCTCCGCAATGAAATCAACAATGCGTTCCGCTTCTCCTGTATCAATGAAAGCACACTGCAAACGCACCAAATCCGATCCATGGGAGAATAACATATCGCCTTTACCAATCAATTGATCTGCTCCACCAGCATCTAAGATCGTTCTTGAGTCAATCTTCGACATAACTTTGAAGGACAAACGCGCAGGGAAGTTGGCTTTAATAATACCTGTAATGACATTCACTGAAGGACGCTGCGTAGCCACCACCAAGTGTATGCCAATAGCTCTTGCCAATTGTGCCAAACGCGCAATTGGTGTTTCTATTTCTTTACCTGCCTGCATCATCAAATCCGCCAACTCATCAATGATCACAACGATATAAGGAAGGAATCGATGACCGTCGTTTGGATTGAGTTTACGTTCTACAAACTTCTTATTGTATTCTTTCAAATGCCTCACACTGGCTTTAGTCAGCAAGCTATAACGCTGATCCATTTCAATACAAAGAGAATTGAGTGTAAACACCACTTTCTTAGAATCTGTGATGATCGCATCTGCACTGTCCGGCAACTTCGCCAGGAAATGCCGTTCTATTTTATTGTACAGAGACAATTCCACTTTCTTTGGATCGACCATGACAAACTTCAGTTGTGATGGATGCTTTTTGTACAACAAAGAAGAAATGATAATGTTGATCCCTACTGATTTACCTTGCCCGGTAGCACCTGCCATGAGTAAGTGAGGCAAGGTGGTAAGATCTACCGTAAAGATTTCATTGGAAATTGTTTTACCAAATACCACCGGTAGATCCATTTCGCCTTTCTGAAATTTCTCGGAAGAGAAAACAGAACGTACAGAAACCATTTCCTTTTTCTTGTTGGGTACTTCAATACCAATGGTTCCTTTGCCCGGTATCGGCGCAATGATACGAATACCCAAAGCCGCCAGGTTCAAGGCGATATCATCTTCCAGACTTTTGATCTTTGAGATACGAATACCGGCATCGGGCACAATTTCATACAAGGTAACCGTAGGACCAATCGTCGCCTTGATACTGGAGATCCCAATCTTATAATTGGATAAAGTCTCCACAATACGGTCTTTATTGGCTTCCAACTCTTCTTTGGATACAGATACTTTAGGTGCTTCGTATTCTGTCAGCAAATCCAGTGTAGGATACTTGTACGAAGACAAATCTAATGTCGGATCGAATTCAAATATTTCCTTCTTCTGTTCTGCAAATGGATTGTCTTCTCCGAGGATTGGTTCAGGAGTATCTTCAATCACCAGACTCAAATCTCCACCTGTCGCTTTATTGATGGGTGTAATGGGAAGATCCAAGACTTCTTCCTCTAGCTCTTCTTCTTCCAGAATTTCTTCTACTTCTTCTTCCTCCTCTAGTTCTTCTTCCTCCTCTTCTTCCAACTCCTGTTCTTCGTCTTCTTCTAAAATCTCCAGGTCCTCCAATCCTTCTTCTACTTCTACCTCGTTCAACACCAACACCCCTTCCTCCTCGTCGTCTTCCTCCTCAATAGCTGTAGCATTTGCTTTCGCATCGGATGATCCGGAGAGAATGCCGGTCCATTGTGGCAATGCGATATTGGTAATGTTGAAATAATAGATAATAAAAGCGAGCAACAAAAAAAACAAAACTACCGGTGAACCTATCCCCAGCAAATTATCTAACCACAAGGCCATTTCATAACCAACACCGCCTGAGAGAAAACTTAGAAAACCATCTCCTTCGATCTGCAAGACCAAATAGCCCATGGTGCAGGAAAACCAGATGAGTGTAAAAAAGAAAAAGGGCAAAAAGATATTCATCGGTATAAAATACTTCTGAAAAACAATCTTGAAACCGAATTGAAATAATAAAGGAACAAATAGAAAGGAGGCCAAGCCGAACCAATGTAAAATAAATACATTGCCCACGTATGCGCCTGCGATCCCTAGCCAGTTCTTTACTTCTCTACCTGACTCATGCATAGAATCGTTAAACAAACTATCTACTACACTCTGATCCTGATTGCCGGTAAAGAGATAAGAGAAGAAAGCCACAAACATCAGAAATGACAGCAGGATCAAAAATAATCCTGATGCCAACTGAAATCTTCTGTCGTGGTAGAAACGCTCACGCGATTCTTGCTGACGGGCAGAAGATTTTCTGGGTTTCTTTTCTTTTACTTTTTCCTCTTTAGGAACCTTTTTATATGTATTGGCGGCCATTTCTTATACTATAAAAGGTAAAGTTAAAAATTATAACGCGTGCTTTACCAAATACTTATTTATTCTTTTTATCAATTCCGGACCTTCATAAATATAGCCTGAATAGACCTGCACCAGTGAGGCCCCGGCTTTCAATTTCTCGTATGCATCTTCTGCAG
>JAQZBV010000170.1 GCA_029237685.1 Cytophagaceae bacterium
TTGCTCGGGAGTTACTTGACTTTATTTCTTAGAAGAGACGTTCAGCACATCACCCACTTTGATGTAATCGATTTCATAGCTGACGGTTTGCGCTTTTGATTTATCACTGGACCTCGTGGGTTTAAAGGCCAGCACTACACCTCTAATCTTGGTGAGATCCATTCCTTCACCGCTGTGGCCTTTGAAATGAACAGGTAATTTCACTACATTCCATTCGTTCGCTTTCAACTCTACCAATTTCTGTACTTCTGCGTAATCCCACAATTGATCGGATAACCGATCAGCAGACAGCACTACACCAAAAGAAGGAACGTCTACATCGGGTTTAATTCTGACTTCAATAAACTGCTTATCGGCCGATGGGAAACTTATCGGCTGCAAAAAACAATCTCTATCTGTAAACTCCAAGGCAAATACATTAAGCTGGTTACCGGATACGGTTTGTTTCAATACAGCAGCATGTTTGCTTTCATCTACTGCAAAAGTAAAATTATTATTGCCCAAGGTATTTACAGGAGCGCTGCAGGTATGTAACGAATCCCCATCAAAAGAAAATGTATAACCTTGCAATGTGGGTGAGGGTTCGGAGGAAGGAATAAAGCTGCGTGCGGAAGAACCTACCTTTACATAATCAATTTCTATCGTGCCTTTTGGTTGAGGATCTTCAGCGTTGCGCGCATAGAAACCAATACCGATTACTTTTGACGCATCCAAAGCAATGCCATCCCATGTTTCGAACAAGGCTTGTGTTTTGATCACTTTCCATTTACCTGCCGGTAACGATTCGGAAGCATGCTCTTCTCCATTACCCAATTGGATCATGTAGCTACGATCCATTGTCATAATGTATGCGCCAAACTTTTCTACAGGCACGCTGGATTTTACACGAATCTCCATGTTGCGATTCGCTTCATCAGAGAGATCAATAAAGCCCGTGCGGGATTTCTCGACATCAAAACAATTGTATGCCGTGAAATGGTTACAGAATACTTCTGTACTGGTTTGTTTTCCGTTTGCCAATATATTTAAGATTCCCAACTCCGCATTCAGCTCATAAGCATAATTGGTGCTTCCCAATTGATTGTATACCGTATTATAAGTTGTAACAGAATTATAGCAGTTTTCTAATTTTCCGCCTCTAAAATTATAAACATATCCTTTATTATCAACAGTTGGTCCATTACCGGATAATTCACTTAATGTTGGTTTATAAGTTTGTCCGTAAGCCATTATAGATGTCAGTAATAAAACAAAAAAGGTCTTCATGATTTTCATTAACAGGATAATTTATTTACTAAAGTAAAAAAAAAGATTAGATAAATTGTATACCTATACCTACTAGTTGGTATACCTCACTGCTACTTCTCTATTTGGCAAGTATGGCATCACCCACCTTGATATATTCAATGGTGTACTTTACCGTAGCGGGTGTTGTTTCGGGTGTTTCGGTTTCCGAATGAGGATTAACAGCCAACACAACGCCTGTAATTTTAAAAGGATTGAGCGTACTATTGGCTTGTGTTAGGAAAGCCACAGGAACTTTAACCGTATTCCAAACGCCACCTTTCAAGGGTACGTATTCTACTACCTGACTGTAATTCCAGAGTTTGTCTTCGTTGCTTTTTCCGGCAACAGAAATACCAAAAGACAAAATATCTGTATCCGGTTTGATTTTAATTTCTACGAAACGATTCTTTTCTTCCTTCAAGGAAATGCTTTTCAAAAAACAATCTTCGTCTGTGAATTCTATACCGAAGATGTCGTAACGGCTTGGTGTGACTTGTTGCGTCAGCACAGCCTGATGAGTGGCTTGATCCACTTGTAAATTCAAATTACGATTACCAGTTGTATTAAAGGGTCTGGTACACGTATGCAAAGCATCTCCTTTAAAAGTAAAGGCATAGCCTTTTTGTGTAGGGCTAACAGTGCCAGAAGCAATACTTCTTTTTACAGCAGAACCGATGCGGATGTAATCGATATCTATATTTCCAAGAGGAGCATTGCCTGTAGCATTGCGGGCATAGAAGGCAATGCCCATGGCGCGTTTAGGATCCAGTTCCAGGCTGTCCCAGCGTTCAAAGGCCAAAGGAATCTTTATGACTTTCCATTTACCGGCCGTCAAGCCTACCGGAGCATGTTCTGCTCCGTCACCCAAATGAAAGACTTTGTCCTTACCATCCACCACGATCAATACTCCAAATCGTTCCACATTCACAGTTGATTTCACTTTGAGTTCTACCATACGGTGGCTTTCATTGGAAAGGTCAAGGTAGCCGGATGGACTGAGTTCTATAAATTCACAATTGTGTGCGACAAAGTGATTACACAAGACTTCTGTATTCTCCTGTTTGCCATTGAAACGCAATTGAAAAAAGCCATTCAACGTATCGAGTGTATAAGAATAATTGATGCTGCTGGACTGGTTGTAACTATCGCTTGACGCATTGAACAAACAGTTGGAAAAGAAATCTCCACTGAACTGGTAAACATAACCCTTGCCATCTGCTGCAGGGCCATTGCCGGAAAGTTCGGATAAGGTGGGTTCGAATTGTGCTTGGCAAGTAACGCTGGCGAACAAAAAACTAAAAAACAATGTGCGTAAGCTAATGTTCAACGTCATAATATCAATAAAACAGTAATCGAAGATACTCTTTTTTATTGATTTAGGAAAGTTTATGGCTATGAGAATGACTTGTTTCTTCGAAATTCTAATGCAGCATTTCTGTTTTTATTAATATGTAGAAGCAGCCTTTAACCTTTACTATAGAGGTCATGGCAACCTATCTTAGCAAAATAAAGAATAACTCCTTATCTTCAATTCTTGCTATAGATGATACTAAGTATTTATAGAAACCATCAAAATCATGAAAAAATATTTATCCCTCAATTATTATTTCTTACTATTGGGAATCTTTGCCATATATGCTAGCACCATAGATTCTGAAAAAAACACACCAAAAGATAACGAGTTAAAAAGTTTAGAAGTTGAATTATCCTCAGGTATAATTAAAGATAAACGTGCTACAAAAGATGTAGATTATAAATTTTGGGTTAAAGAATACCCAGCATTGTTCATCATAAAGAATGGTAGTGTTCCGATTGGAAAGTATAAAAAAATAAAAAGCCTTAAGAAGGGCGATTTAGCAGTTATTCAAATAAATGATTTATCAACCGATGATCTTTATTCCAAAGATTCAGAAATAATGATCTATAGCCTTTATGTAGATGATGATATTGTATTATCCAATGAAGATGTGAAGGATGGCCGCAAAAAATATTGGAATAGAATGAATGTTATTATACTTTTTATAGGTGTCATGCTTACGTTAAATGGACTTATTGATATTGACAAAAAAATAAATTCAGCAATTGCAATCTCTTTTATCCTTTCTTTGATCCTAATGGCTATTTTTAAAATTGGTTTATATTAAAATACGCATGCGGAATGTATAAAACATTCCGCATGCGTATTGGAAGGTAAATCAATTATAAATCTGCATATACTTTTATAATAGTTATTCAGAAAGTATGCGCATTTTTTCGGGGGCCTTTTCTATCACTTTTTCGTAACTCCAGTCTTTGCTTTTAAGACTTCCCCCTCAATTTTTGCTATAATATAATTGTACTGGGACTTATCATTTGGTTACCAAATTTCTACCTATTTAGATGGTTAATATTTTCTATTTCTTTTGAGCTTTATCGTCAGTCATAACACCCGTTTTTTTAGCAGCTACTTCAAGACCTTTTTTCATGGTTTCAGTTTGTACTTTTAGCGCTTCCCCTTCTATTTTCCCATCGACATAATCGTCTTGCGCTTTTTTCATTTTAGGTCCCAAGTTTCTCGTCTTTTTCGGTGATTGATATCCTTTATTTAATATCGTTTGAAACTTTTCTCTTTGTTTGGCACTAAGCTCTAGTTTGTCCAATATCTTTTTTGCTCTGTTAGCAAAACCCGCATCGACAAGAGAACTAATTAAAGCCGTAACAAATAAGTCCGATTTATCGATTAGACTAGCATCAAATTTCCCAGTCTTCTTATTATGGTAGTCTCCGTTAGCTAATTTCTTCGAGAATTCATCTCCCATGTTAAGAGCTAACTCAGTTGCCAATTTCCCCATTTTACTTTGACTGAATTTGTATATTTTTTGCAGCAATGCACAACCGGCTGGCAGCCCAGATGCGAAAACGGCGGTTTTGCCTCCTTCCCACAGAGCGCCCCCCCAACCGATACCATCCCATGCTTTTCCTGCATCTCCAGTTGCTAAATACCCTTCTAAAAAGTCTAATCCAGCTTCCATTGCAAAAGAAACAAGACCTTCGAATACAGCAGATATTGGATCTTTACCATCTGGATCCAATAACTTTGTTGGATTATTCATAACAAAGTTATAAGGACTCCATCCGGGATAATTGTGTGCTGAAGGGTCAACACTTAACCACCTGCCTAGACGAGCATCATATATTCTGGCATCAAAATCATAGTTGCCATTAAACTCGTCATCCTTTTCTTTCCCATTAAATCCGTAACGATATTTCTCAGAAACATATTCCCTCATCGTCATACCAAATGCATAGTAATCAGTGAAGCTCACCAAATCTACAATTGGATTAGTAGGTTTACCAGCTACGGAGATACCTGTTATCCTAACGTCACCCAATACGACACGCACATTGCCTAAGTGATCGGTAAATTCATACTGACGGTCTCCTATTTTACGGCTGGAAGCATACGGTGCTTTTATACAGTTTACCTTTCTTACTTTATACGGCTGAAGCGGCATGTTGCCCCCAACCACAGCACCCAAGCTGTAATTGATGGACGTCAGGTACCATACTCCTCCCGGATTTTCTGAGAAATTAGGGTTGGCGATATACAACATGTCTCTGGACGCGGCATAAGTACTGCTTTCCATCAAATCACGTGTACGGTAATCACGGGCTATGTATAGTTTGCCATCTTTGGCTCTGCGAATGCTCGCTTTATAGCTCGTTGTTTTGATCCATTTATCCGCCCCAGCTGACAATCCATTTATGGTTGGCGTAGTTCCTACAGTATAATACCCAAAATGTATCCCAACAGACCCTGAATAAAGTTTATTGAAGAAGGTACTGCCGGTGGTCCATTGCGCAATAGCATTCCTGTTTTTAATCAAATAGAATATGGTTCTACCATCAGGCGAAAAATCAAAAGATAAGATGTTGCCTTTAGGGCCTCGCTCCACACCGTACGGCAGCTGATCTCTTGTTTCATTGAACAGATCCGCTCTGCTCGCATAGGCCGTGGTGAGGTTGTTGTCGATGGTGTATTCTACAAAACTATGTAACCACTGTGTGCTGAGAGACGGATTGACAATGGTTACGTTAACAGCCATTCTCAAGCCAATTGGACTGATCTGTATTTCGGAAATGTCTGCACAATTGGCCAGTGTATGATTTACCGTCGTTAAAAAATTGCCCGCCTGATTCGGATAGATTGGCAATTCCAGCAACCTGTAATTGGTTTCCAGATTGGCGCTTGTCATGTCTTCTCTAACTCCCACATACAATTTGTTATTGGCAGTGACGGACGAGTTTACATAAGATGCCAAAGCATAATCCAATGCCTTTACATCCGTATTACCGGCACCAACGTTCCATTGTAGCTTATCATTTTTAGAGATGAGTTTAAGGG
>JAQZBV010000048.1 GCA_029237685.1 Cytophagaceae bacterium
ATTAGATGCCTGCTAGTTCGTTGTAAAATTCAAAGTATTTGTTCTCCACTCCTTCTTCCATTTCCAATGGGAATGTGTTGACTGTTTTCTTTTGACTTTCGATATCTTTAAACAATTTGCCTACTTCAGCAGAGTAAGATTCTTCTGTACGAACTACCGCATCTGCGTATTCCATACCGATCTTAATGAATCCTTCGTAATCTTTTGTCTTCAGATTGCCTAACATTGTATCTTCTATATCCAGCATTTTTACTTTGCTGTTCAGATCTCCTTCAAACTTATGCGTGAATGGATTATTATACACCGTAAATACCGATTTGGCATTTTTAAACACAGGATCCTGCTTGTATCTGGTCTTCAAGTACAAAGGAATCAAGCTAGTCATCCAATCGTTGCAATGCACGATATCCGGAGCCCAACCCAATTTTTTCACTGTTTCCATGACACCCTTGCAGAAAAACACCGCACGCTCATCATTGTCTTCGAAGAACTTATTGGATTTATCTGTAAAAACGGATTTGCGTTGGAAGTAATCTTCGTTGTCAATAAAGTAAACCTGTAATTTAGCATTTGGAATGGAAGCCACTTTGATGATCAATGGCTTCTCTTCTTCACCCACAGAGATATTGATGCCTGAAAGCCTTACGACTTCGTGTAACCTGTTTCTGCGCTCGTTTATCAACCCAAAACGGGGTACAAGGATTCTTATTTCCATTCCTTTCTCTTGCATGGCTTGAGGAAGGTGTCTAAGCATTTTACCTACTTCTGAATATTGTAAAAAAGGTAGTATTTCACTAGCTACATAAAGAATCTTGAGACTGGACATAACTTAATGGTTAGTTCACACTATAATGGGGCATACAAATTTACAAAAAAACTTACCCTTTTTCAAGGATTATCGAAAAGAAACTATAGTTTTGCACCCTTTTGGTATAAATTTACTTCATGCAGGTCATACAAGGCATAAAAGAGCTGGAAAAGTTTCGCTCTTCTTTAGGAAAACAAGAACAACTGGGCCTTGTTCCAACCATGGGAGCATTGCATGCCGGTCATCTTTCCTTATTGGAAAAGGCTCGTCAACAGACCGATCACACCTTGGTCAGCATCTTCGTAAACCCGCTTCAATTCAACGATAGCAAAGATTTTGACAAATACCCCAAGCAAGTAGAGAAGGATTTACCCTTACTTGAAAAAGCAGGTTGCAACATCGTTTTTATACCCAGTGTAGAAGAATTCTACGTTCAACAACCCACCTTGTCTTTTCAGTTTGGATACCTTGAAGCTATTATGGAAGGCTACCACAGACCTGGCCATTTTAATGGTGTTGCCATTGTGGTCAGTAAACTGCTTAATCTTATAAGACCGCATAAAGCTTTTTTTGGAGAAAAGGATCTGCAGCAATTGCGTGTGATCCAATACCTGGTGAAAGATCTTTCCATGCCTGTGGAAATCGTGCCTTGCACTACATTGCGTGAACCGGATGGATTAGCGATGTCTTCGCGCAACATGCGTTTAGATACCGGACAAAGACAACGTGCTTTGCAGCTGAATCAATCCTTACGCAAAGCCAAAGATCTGCTCGGCAAATTGCCGCACAGTGAAATAGAAGAACTGATTCAAAAAGACTTCTCCGCTGAAAAGCTGGAATATTTTAGTATTGTCGAGAAGATGTCCTTAAAAAAATGCAGCGATCCCTTTCAGAATAAAGAGGTTGCTCTTTGTATCGCCGCTTTTATCGATGAAATAAGACTGATCGATAATATTATAGTTTCCTCTTAGTATTTTTCTTAGTTTTGCAGGCATCCAATTTATAGCATGTACATAGAAGTATTAAAATCAAAAATACACCGTGTAAAGGTAACACAGGCAGAACTTCACTACGTTGGAAGTGTTACTATTGACGAAGACCTGATGGACGCGGCACACCTCATTGAAAACGAGAAAGTGACCATCCTGAACATCAATAACGGAGAGCGTTTCGAAACTTACGTGATCAAAGGCGAAAGAAACACAGGAACCATTTGCCTGAATGGACCGGCCGCACGTCGGGTGCAATTGGGAGACATCATCATTGTCATTTCTTATGCCAGCATGGACCTGGAAGAAGCCAAGCAGTGGAAGCCTTACCTGATTTTCCCTAACGAAAACAACAAACTTTCTTAATACAATCCTGTGAACAGCAAGCTCAAGCAAATTCTTCAATATGGCCTGTCGCTTGTAGCAGGAATGTTTTTACTCTGGCTTTTCTTTAGAAAAGAAGACATGGGTGCGATCTGGCTTTCTATCAAAAGCGCGGATTACAGTTGGGTGCTCATCACTTATGTATTGACCCTGATTGCTCATTTTGCCCGTGCTTACCGTTGGAATCTTTTATTGAAACAAACCGGTTATCGGGTTTCCAACGGAGAAACGTTTCTTGCCCTTCTCGCAGGATATGGAGCCAACCTGGTTTTGCCGCGTGCAGGAGAAATTGTGCGCTGCACGATCTTGAGAACACGTCAAAAAGTTTCCTTTGATACAAGCTTGGGCACTGTGGTAGCAGAGCGTTTGGTGGATCTGATCTTCCTGGTCTTTTTATTCACGTTAGCGATTTTCTGGCAATACGATATCTTGTTTGGCTTCACTCAAAAAATACTTTCTGGTTTTGTGAGTGATAAAGTATCTATGAAAGAGATTCTCTATATCCTTGCAGGATTAGGAGCAGTCACCGTTTTCTTATTTTTCTTCATCCATCAAAAAATAAAAAGCTACCTGGAAAAATCGCAGCATCCGGCAGTCACTAAAATTCGTGACTTTCTCAGCGGTGCTAAAGTGGGCTTTTTCAGTGTTCTGCAACTGCCTAACAAATGGGCTTTCATACTAAGTTCTGTTGTGATATGGGTCTGTTATTTCTTTATGGCCTACCTCATCTTCTTCTCTTTACCAGGTACTTCTTCCTTAGGTATGGGAGCAGGTGTTGCCATTCTTGTCATGGGAGCTTTTGGTATTGCAGCGCCGGTGCAGGGAGGAATTGGAGCTTACCATTGGATTGTCAGTCAAACTTTATTGTTATATGGCGTAGCAGAAACCGACGGTAAAACGTATGCTACACTGGCACATGCTTCTCAGATGGCATTTACCATTTTATTTAGCTTGGTAAGTTTTGGTATCATACTGTTGATTAAGCCTAAAACCCATGACAGCAACTAAGATTCTTTCACTGGAAGACGCTCAGAAAAGAGTAACCGAATGGAAAAACGAAGGCAACGAAGTCGTTTTTACAAACGGTTGTTTTGATATCGTTCATTTGGGTCATGTAGACTACCTGGAAAAAGCCAGTCAGTTGGGTCAAAAAATGATTGTCGCTTTGAATACCGACAAATCTGTCAGTCAATTAAAAGGTCCGGAAAGACCTATCAATAATGAATACGCGCGCGCGCGGATCATCGCCTCTCTGGGTTTTGTAGATGCTGTCATATTGTTTGGTGAAGAGACACCTTTGTCAGCCATTGAAGCGCTGGTACCTGACATTTTGGTCAAAGGCAACGACTATACGATCGATAAGATAGTTGGCGCAGATTTTGTTTTAGAGCATGGAGGTAAAGTAGAAACCATTCCACTGGTGGAAGGTTATTCTACTACCAATACCATCTCTAAACTAAAAAAGTAAATCCATGATCCTTGTCATAAGTATCATCACATTGCTGGTCAGCTGGCTTGTGAGTCGACGTCTGAAATCCAAGTTTGAGGAATACTCTAAAATTCCTTTGCAATCCGGTCTTACCGGAAAACAAATCGCTGAAAAAATGCTGGCCTACTACAACATCCGAGGAGTCAACGTAGTATCTGTTGAAGGCCGCCTGTCGGATCACTATAATCCGGCCGACAAAACAGTGAACCTGAGTCACGATGTATATTACGGAAACAGCGCCGCTTCAGCCGCGGTAGCCGCTCACGAATGCGGACACGCCGTGCAACATGCCAAGGCTTATTCCTGGTTACAATTCAGGTCGGTCATGGTTCCCTTTCAAAATGTCAGTGCACAAATCCTTAATTTCTTAATGATTGCCTTGATGTTTGGAGGTATCGCATTAGGCGGAGGACAGGCACTACCGATTGTATTGCTGGTGATTATCGCCTGTAACCTTGTTATTACACTGTTCGCGCTCATTACTTTACCCGTAGAGTTTGACGCCAGCAACAGGGCCTTGGCCTGGATTGACCAACAAGGCATTGTGACCGCTTCTGAACATGGTATGGCAAAAGACGCTTTGAAATGGGCAGCCTTGACTTATGTCGTAGTCGCTATCGGTTCGCTTGCTCAATTGCTGTATTATGTTGCAGCCTTCCTGGGCTTGGGCAGAAGCGACGACTAACAACTCCTTTTGATTTAACTTATGAACGGAGAACAACTTTTTAAGTAGTTCTCCGTTTATTTTTTTAATTTAAAATCAACTTCGAGTGATTCATGAAGGTGCGCGTGAGGGATAGTAGCGAAAAGCCCACAGCGAGCAGAAAAAGCATGATGTTGAAATAAGCCTGACCCGAGCGAGGACTTGTAGCGGATAGCCCGACCCGTAGGGGCACGCCCAAACCTCTCCCTTTATGACCTTTGAAACCTTCGTTTAATAAAAACTTAAATCAATACCTGTAGCAATACGTATAAGATTCTAAACAATATTCTATCCCATGATTTTTAAACTGACCGAAGAACAACTTGCCGTTCGAAACGCCGCCAGAGATTTTGCACAAACAGAACTATTACCTGGCGTCATCGATAGAGACGAGAAACAGGAATTTCCTACTGCTCAAATTAAGAAACTCGGCGAACTAGGATTCATGGGCATGATGACGGCTCCGGAATACGGAGGCGGTGGAATGGATGCCATGTCTTACGTCTTGGCCATGGAAGAGATTTCTAAAGTAGACGCCTCGGTTTCTGTTTGTATGTCGGTGAACAATTCACTGGTTTGTTGGGGACTTGAACATTTTGGTAACGAAGAACAAAAACAAAAGTACTTAAAGCCTCTAGCAAGCGGCGAAAAGATAGGAGCCTTCTGTCTGTCAGAACCGGAAGCCGGATCAGACGCTACGTTTCAGCAAACGACAGCCGAGGACCACGGCGATCATTATATACTCAACGGAACCAAGAACTGGATCACTAACGGCAATTCTGCTTCCATCTATTTAGTCATTGCGCAAACGGATAAAGCCAAGAAACATAAAGGCATCAATGTGCTGATCGTGGAGAAAGGCATGGAGGGTTTTGTGGTGGGCAAGAAAGAAAACAAGATGGGCATTCGTGCTTCCGATACACATTCACTGATGTTTCAAAACGTCAAAGTTCCCAAAGCCAATCGTATTGGTGACGATGGATTTGGATTCAGCTTTGCCATGCAAACACTCAATGGAGGCCGCATCGGCATTGCCTCACAGGCTCTTGGTATCGCATCCGGTGCCTACGAAAGAGCATTGGCTTATAGTCAGGAAAGAAAAGCATTTGGTGTGCCTATCTTCGAACACCAAGATGTGCAATTCAAACTGGCAGACATGGCGACCCGCATCGAAGCCTCACGGCTCCTGTGCCTGAAAGCCGCCTGGTTAAAGGACCAGGGCAAAGACTATTCTCAAGCTTCTGCCATGGCAAAATTATACAGTTCTAAAACAGCGATGGATGTCACTACGGAAGCCGTGCAAATACATGGTGGTTATGGCTTTGTGAAAGAGTTTCATGTGGAGCGAATGATGCGCGATGCAAAAATCACCCAGATTTACGAGGGAACCTCAGAAATTCAAAAAATCGTCATTGCCCGGGGTTTATTCAAATAACAACATTTAAAATTTGGCTGTTCGGAAGGTTAAATATCCCTTTTTTCCAATTTTAGCTATCGGAAGTCGCTTTTTATTAGCATATTATTAGTTATTTTTGGATCTTTATATTAGTATTGTACAATACTTTTTAATTTTTATTTGTAGATTTAATATAGATTAAATCCTATGGAAGAATATAATAAAATTATAGAATCGATAAATGTTCGGTTCTTAAGATCTAGAGCGACGAAGGTGATACAACCTTTGACGGTATTAAATTACTATGACGTCAGCAATACACTTATACTATTGCTGAAAGGTGAAATATATTTTGGTGAAGATAAAACCAAACTCAACGAAGGTGATTTATTGTTTGTACCGGGCGGTAAACCTACTGCTATTTGCTTCGGCAGCAAGTTCTCGGCACAACTGACCAACGAAGATTTATTGACCCAGCGCGATAAGCATTTGGTGTCTTTGAAAACCTTGGATAAAGCATTGGATGGACATGAAACTATTTTCTGTTACATCTCTTTTGAAACGAAAGTATTTGATTCGGTAAACTTCTTCGCTTCCTTGGATATCCCTTGCTTCCCTATCACAGAGTACCCTGTATTGGCGAGCGTAGTAAGAGAAACGGTAGAGGAAGATTTGTCTAACAATGCCGGTAAAAACCGTGTCATAGGGTTGAATACAGACCGCTCTGTGATCGAGATCGTTCGTTACATTTTGAACAAAAACCTGTTCGTAGAAAAACTGGCTACAAACAGTACCTATTTCAAAGATCCTCGCTTGCTGGATATCTTTGCTTACATTAAAAATCATTTGGGAGGAGATCTTTCGAACAAGATGTTGGCGAATGTTGCGAACGTGTCGGAAGATTACGTAGGACAGTACTTCAAAATGCTGACCGGAATCAATCCTCAGGATTATATTGAATACCAACGCATGGAGATGGCGGTGGACTTATTGAGAACTACTAAAAAGAGCATCCGTGAAATCGGTATCGACGTAGGTTACAAAGATACCGCTTACTTCTGCCGTCGTTTCAAAATGATGTTTGGTATACCTGCGGGTAAAATGAGACGCCGTGAGTCGCTAATGAACGTCTAACCCCGCCTAATCCGTTCTCTGTTTTCAGTTCTCTGTTTTCAGTTCTCAGTTCTCAGTTCTCAGTTCTCAGTTCTCAGTTCTCAGTGTTCTCAGTTCTCAGTTCTCTGTTCTCTGTTTTCAGTTTTCAGTTCTCAGTTCTCAGTCTCTAATGAACGTCTGACGCAGAAGCTGCATTCAGTTCCTGAACTTTCTCTGCGATTTCGATCAAAAGGTTCGGATCTTTTTCAATACCATTCCCCACTACTACTACATCTGCTCCGGAAAGCCAGGCATCTACGGCTTTCCCGGGGGAGTTGATTCCTCCGCCAACAATCAAAGGCACATCCACTACTTTTCTGATCGTGGCGATCATCTTACGGCTGATGGGTTTTTGCGAACCGCTACCACCGTCTAAAAAAATCATTTTCATTCCTAACATTTCTCCTGCCATGGCTGTACAAGCCGCGACACTGGACTTCTCGTAAGGGATAGGCGTTGTATTGCTGATGTAAGAAACAGTGGTTTGCTCGCCGCAATCGACCAGCATGTAACCGGTAGATAGAATTTCTAATCTGGTATTTCGAAGGATAGGTGCCGCGACGACTTGTTGTCCGATCAGGTATTCCGGGTTTCTTCCGGAGATCAGGGAGAGAAAAAGAATGCCGTCTGCATTGGGATCTATCTGAAGGTTATTGCCAGGGAACAAGATCACCGGTATAGAGGTGGTGTTTTTTATTTCCAGTACCAATTCGTGTAAACTATCTCCTGCCAATAAACTGCCTCCGATAAAAAAGTAGTCGACTTTACATTCTACTCCCAGTCTGATGATCTTCTGAAAGGCAGGCATAGACAGCTTATCCGGATCAAGAAGCACGGCAAATGATTTTTGCTTCTTCTGTTTTTTAGCCACGAGTTGTTCTAAGATTGTCTTCATACTTTCTTTTGAGAAAATGACGATAAAATATGATTGCCTTTATCCATGATCCGTTTGATCGCTCTGCGGATGATGAAACGGAAGATAAGAATGCCTGTCACCAGCGTGATGAAAAAGGTGATGAGTGCTGAAAGCAGGTAAGACACGAATGCGGTATCGATGGCTTCTTTTAAGGCCTTGCCCAGGTAATACGTTCCTGCGAAGAAAGCTACTCCCAACAAAAAGGTCAGGAACAACAACCAAAGCATGACACGCACAAATTCCTTCATGATGCTTTCCACTTCAGCTTTTGCCTTTTCGGGAGCGAAGAGCGCCCATAGAAATAAGCCTATTTTGGTAAATAATGACATGGCTAGCGGACAGGAAGGTCTGTTACGTATTTATCTGAGTTTTCCTTGAAAAGTAAGTAGGTCAAGGTAAATCCGACGCCTTCAGTAATTTGGTTAACTTTATATGCAGGATCTCCACCACATGCACAATAATACTCTGTATCTCTTAGGTAGTAGACGCTAAGATACCAATGGGGTAAAAAGCCATAAGAAATTTCTCCTTTTAACTTGGTACGATCGAGTTTTCGCTTATCATAAAGACTGCTATTGTCATTCTTAAAATCGAAGTTGACAAATGCTCTGTAGTTGACACCGATGTATAAAGGCTTGTCTTTTATTTTCAATTGACGTCCCAAACCAATCGAAGGAGAAAACCTTCCTTCCTCTTGTCTGTAGGTATCGCCGGCATAGGAAAGGTATTCGAAGGCTACTTCTTTATAGAAAAAAAGCTTGCTGATGTGCCCTCTGTGTGCAATGTTGAAGCGATTGAAAAAAGAACCATCCCCTTGTTGAACAAAATTGATTTTACCCGAAGCACCGGCATACCAATGTTCGGTGAACGCATGCTCATAGCCCAACCACAGAAAGGAGCTATAATTTTCATTTAATGAATAATATTCATCCTGAGAGATTCGCTCTAGTCCTTGGAACTCGAGCATGGTGCCGTATTCGGCATAAACAGAAGAACCTTCTTTAAAAAGTGTTTCAAAGCGTAAGGAGGTATACGTGACCCATGGACGGTACCTTTTCTTTATATCTAAAGAATCTAACGATTGAGGCTGAGCCCAAGCCGTTGAGACTCCTGCCAGAAGTAATAAAACTACCTTAACTGCCATTTTGAACATACAGCAAGATAAGGATTCAGGACAAAAATGTCTATGCTTTATTCTTTTTATGCTTCAGGACTTTGGCCTTCACATAGAAAATGATCTCCTCGGCGATATTGGTGATGTAGTCACCGGTACGCTCAAATTTGCGGATCATGGTCAATAAATAAATGGCTTGCGTGATTTTTTCCGGATCATCACAGGTTCTGAAGTATTCTGCCAGGACCTGGTTGGCTGAAAAATTGATTTCATCCAAAAAGTCATCTTTGGCAAATACGGTTCTTACCAATTTGGTATTGTCTGCTTCAAAAGAATCCACCAAAATGTCCAGCATTTCCAATACGGCTTCTGTCATTTCTTTGAATCGCAAACGCTCCAACAATTCTTTGTCGAATGGTTTTTCAAAACGGGCGATGTAAGAAGAAATGCCTTCCGCATTGTCGCCGATGCGTTCCAGGTCAGACACCATTTTGATGGAGGCCAACACGAAGCGAAGATCGATGGCTACCGGGCTGAAGAGCGCCAGGATGTGTTCACACTTGCTGTCGATGTTCAGCTCGTATCCGTTGACACGTTTCTCATTCGACACAACTTCCTCGGCCAACTGATGATCAAAGGTATTAAAAGCCTTGATGGTTTTTTCCATCTGCTCTTTTACCATGGAAGTCATTTCCATCAATTCTGTTTTTAAATCACCAAGTTCGTTTTCGAGTAGGTTCATAGTGTCGTATACTGATTAGGAGGATCGGTTAAAATCAAATTACAAATAACAAATCATAAGCACCAAATAAATTACAATTTTCAAAATCCCAATCCCTATTTATCCTGTCTTTAGTGCTTGGACATTGGAGCTTGTTTGTCATTTAGGATTTGTATTTTGGTACTTAATACGGATCAACCGAATCTTCCGGTGATGTAATTCTGTGTTTTTTGCTTTTTAGGATTCGTGAACAGCGTACGGGTATCATCATACTCAATCAGGTCACCCATGTAGAAGAAGGCTGTTTTATCGCTGGTACGCGTGGCCTGCTGCATGTTGTGTGTGACAATGATGATCGTGTAGGAAGCTTTCAGGTTATAGATCAACTCTTCGATCTTCGTGGTAGAAATAGGATCCAACGCGGAAGCCGGTTCGTCCATCAACAAGATGGAAGGTTCTACCGCCAATGCTCTGGCAATACACAGCCTTTGCTGCTGACCACCGGATAAAGCAAAAGCCGATTTCTTCAATTTGTCCTTTACTTCATCCCAAAGAGCGGCTTGTTTAATGGCCCACTCCACTTTTTCTTCGATGTATTTTTTATTGGTGACACCGTTGATGCGAAGACCGTACGCTACGTTTTCGAAAATGGATTTTGGAAAAGGGTTAGGCTTCTGAAACACCATCCCTACTGACTTGCGCAGCTCGTTAATGTTCACTTTCGGATGGTAAATATCCGATTCGTCGATCATGATCTCTCCTTCCACTTTGCATGTTTCAATCAAGTCATTCATGCGATTGAAACATCTCAGGAAGGTAGATTTACCACAACCAGAGGGACCAATAAAGGCCGTCACGGTATTCTTTTTAATACTCATCGTGATGCCTTTGAGCACCTGCTCAGAGCCATAGCTCACGCGAACATTATTAGCTTCTATTTTCATTTGAGGTACGATAAGGTACTACCACTTAACTTTTTTCTGTGACCTGTGTCTCAGGTATACCGCAATGGCATTCATGACAAAGGTAATGCTCAATAATACAATGATGGCTGCCGCCGCGTTTTCCGCAAAGGCTTTCTGCGGTCTGGATACCCAGTTGAAAATCTGAATCGGCATCACCGTAAATTCATCCATCGGAGATGTCGGCGCGAAAGGAACGTACGTTAAGGCTCCGATCACAATAAGCGGTGCCGTTTCACCAATCGCTCTTGAGATGGCGAGAATTACGCCGGTAATGATACCCGGAACAGAAGCCGGCAATACCTGGTTCCAGATGGTTTGCCACTTGGAAGCACCCAATGCGAAAGAGGCTTCTCTCAGCGTATAGGGTACTGTTTTAATCGCTTCTCTGGTGGAGACAATGATAATGGGAAGAATCAATAAGGCCAGCGTTAAACTACCTGTTAAGACGCTCGCTCCAAGATTTAAGAAACGGGCAAAGACTTCCAGTCCCAGCAAACCATAAATGATAGAAGGAACACCTGCCAGGTTGGCAATGTTGATTTCAATCAGGTTAGCCATTCTGTTTCTGGAACTGTATTCTTCCAAATAGATACCTGCAGATACTCCGATTGGAAAAGCAATAATGGTCGTTAAAAACATGATCCATAAAGTACCTGTCCAGGCCGTGTAGATACCGGCTTTAGAAGCCCTCTTGGAGGGAAGTGAAGTAATAAAATCCCAATCCAGGCGACCGAAACCGTTCTCGAATACACTGTAGAGTAACAGCACCAAAACGATCAAGCCCAGCGAAGTTGCTGCCAGAGCAAAGTACTTGAATATTCTATCCTGCATTTGATAGTATACTGTTCTGCCTTTGCTTTCGAAAGTCATCTTCGGCTTTTTATTGCCTACCGGTTTTTCTAAAGTCTCTTCCATTAGCGGTATGCCTGAGTATAACGTTTCTTTAACCAGAAGCTGATGTTATTCAACACCAAGGTGATGATGAACAACGTCATTCCGACTGCAAATATGGTTTTGTATTCCAGGGAATCATAAGGTACATCACCCATGGTAACCTGTACAATGTAGGTAGTAGCTGTTTCAATAGGCACCAATGGATTGGCCGTCAATCGCGGTTGCTGACCGGCAGCGATGGCAACAATCATCGTTTCTCCGATCGCACGGGACAAGGCCAGTACAATCGATACCGAGATACCAGAGAAAGCAGCGGGAATCAACACTTGCCTGACCGTTTGCAATTTGGTAGCACCCATGGCGAAAGAAGCTTCTTTCAAAGATTTCGGAACAGCATATAAAGCATCCTCACTCAAGGAAGAGATCAGAGGAAGAATCATAATACCCATGACGATACCTGGTGACAAGGCATTGAAACCACCCACCTGATCCGGGAATAACGCCTGTAGCCAGGGCGTAACGTATACCAAAGCGAAAAAACCATACACCACAGTAGGTATAGCGGCTAAGATTTCCAATACCGGTTTTACGATTTCACGAAACCATCCCGGGGCATATTCACTCAGGTAAATCGCGATGACCAAACCCAATGGCACGGCAACCACTAAGGAAATAGCGGTGACCAGAAAGGTACCTGCCAGCAAAGGCATGATACCAAAACGTTTATTGCTGAACAACGGCGTCCATTCTGTATCCGTGAGGAATTCAATCAAGGAAACATCTTTAAAAAAACCAATGGTCTCAAAGGACAGCACAAGGATGATCCCTGCTGTGGTCAGCAAAGTCAATGCACTGCATCCAAAAAGAAATGCTTCGATTATTTTTTCGCCTTTGCGCATGCTTATTTTTTCAACTCTGTTTTCAAGTCAACACCCACTGTGCTCTTCAAGGTTAAGAAAAGAGAGCCTGTTTTGCCGGCAACCAAACGGTCTTTTACCAATTTATAAGTTTCTACATCAAATGGAATGTAACCGGTTTCAGGAACCAGTAAGGGAGATTGGTCCACTAAGAAGGTTAAGAAGTCTTTACCTAAAGCTTTTTCATAGGCTTTCTTGTTCGCATAGATAAATAAAGGGCGGGAAAGCGGTTGATAAGTAGCATCCAGAATAGTGGCCGCGGAAGGAGTGATGGCACCTTTTCCGTTGGCATCGTATTGATCGTCGATCGGAAGCAATTTCAAACGGTCTTGGTTTTCGCTGAAGTAAGCATAACCAAAGAATCCCAAAGACAATTTGTCTGTGGAAACGCCTTGCACCAATACGTTATCGTCTTCACTCGCGGTATAATCTCCTCTGCACGATTTCGCTTTGCCTACAATGGCTTCTGTGAAATAATCAAACGTACCGGATTCAGTACCTGCACCGAACAAGTGAATTTCCTGGTTTGGCCATTCCGGACGGATTTGGTTCCAACGCAAGATTTTTCCTTGTGCAGAAGGCTCCCAGATTTTTTTCAATTCCGCGACAGTAATGCTTTTCACCCAGTCGTTTTCCGGATGCACAACTACCACCAGACCATCGTAAGCTACGGGTATTTCGTAATACTCTACACCGTTTGCCTTAGCGGCAGAATCTTCAGAAGCCATGATCGGCCTGGAAGCCCCTGTCAAATCTATTTCTGAACGAACGAATTTTTTAAATCCACCGCCTGTACCCGACAAACCTACTGTGATGCGTGTATCCGGAGCTTGCTCGCGAAACTCTTCCGCTAAAGCTTCAGAGATCGGATATACAGTACTTGAACCGTCAATTTTCAGCGTGTTATCGCTTTCGTATTTATTACCTTCAGTTGTTGTGCTTTTGTCGGAAGAACCTCCGCAAGAAAAAAGTACTCCCGCTGCGAAAGCGAGTACTAAACTGTTTTTTATCATACCTTTGTTGTTACACTTTTGAGAGCGCAAAGTAACTTTCCAATGTTAAGTTAATGTTAAGAACCCTGCTCAAAAGGCCTGAATTTGAATAATTTTAAGCAAAAATAGCGTTTAAACAGTTAACACAAAATTAATTTTCTGTCATGAAGACCTTTCGTCAGCGAGACGATGCCAAAGAAATTCTGGACGATTTGGAGGTTCAGGGAGAAGCCGTAAGCCAAAACCTTAAGGAATTGGACATTATCAATACTTTGTTGGGTGGAAATGCCATTTCAGTAGCGGCGTTAAAAACTGTTTTGAAAGCTCATCCGAACAAAAAAAACTGGAAGGTTGCAGACCTGGGTTGTGGTAGTGGGCATTTGATGCTTGAAATGAATAAAGTGCTGCAGCGAAATCAGTGTAAGGGAACATTCACCGGTTTTGATGCGAATCCTTTTATCGTTCACTATGCTCAGCAACATTGCAGCTCAGATCCTGACATTCGTTTGATCTGCCATAATGTATTAACGGATGCTTTTCCTGAGGTCTATGACATCGTGCATGCTTCTCTTTTCCTGCATCATTTTACGGAAGAAGAATTGGTCGACTTGCTGAAAAAACTAAAAGTACATACCTCTACCGCTATCGTCATCAATGACTTGCACCGCCATCCGCTGGCTTATTATTCTATTAAATTTTTGACGGGATTATTTTCAAAATCCTACCTCGTGAAACATGACGCCGCTTTGTCGGTAGCAAAAGGATTTAAGGAATCAGAATGGAAGACCATTCTCCAACGTGCAGGTTATCAACGGTACACGATCAAATGGGTATGGGCCTTCAGGCATCAACTGATTATCTACCCGTAAGATCAGTGCGGAGAAACAGAGCGGAGAGCGAAGAAATTATTACAAGTAGGAACTGCGTGAGGGATTGAGCGGAAAGCCCGGAACGCAGCGGAGCGGAGTGAGGACTTGGAGTGAAAGCCCGACCCGAAGGGGCACGCCCAAATCTCAGTGCGGAGAAACAGTGCGGAGAGCGAAGTGCATTTCTTCACTTTCTTTTTCAGACGCTCACCAACTCTAAGATTAAATTATCCTTTAACTTCTTTATCAACTTGATATCCAAATCAACAGGCTCGTTCAAGACTAAAATCACAAGTATTCCCGATAAATTTTGTTTTTTAGGTATCCTGCCCTATTTTTGTGGCTCATAAAAATCAATCGCTCTTACGGGGCCACATTGATTTATAAAGAAGGGGGGAGAGAATAGGCTCAACGAACCCCTAGCAACCTGCAGAAAGAAAGGTGCTAATTCCTATCCTGTAAATAAAACGGGAGCATATAAATTGATGATGATGACAATATCCAATCTGTTTGTATTCCATTTACCTTGTTGCACTTTTGTGTCGTGTAACGCCATTCCTTTTTGTTGTTGATCATGAAGGAAAACGTTTACCAACATAAAGGCAAACTCATCTTGGAATCCGGTGAACAACTGGAAGATCTTTCCATATCCTATACTACTTATGGAACGCTGGCACCGGATGGCTCTAATGTCGTTTGGATTTGTCACGCGCTCACTGCCAATGCCGACCCGGCAGAGTGGTGGCCAGGGTTAGTCGGTGAAGGACGTTTTTACAACTCAAAAGAGCACTTTATCGTCTGCGCCAATGTGCTTTCTTCTTGTTACGGCAGCACGGGACCCGCTTCTATCATTCCTCATCTCCACCGCAATTACTTCTGGGAATTTCCACAAGTCACCATACGCGACATGGTGCTTGCCCATGAATTGTTGCGTGAGCATTTAGGTATTAAGCGCATCCATACCCTGATTGGCGGTTCTTTGGGAGGTATGCAAGTGTTGGAGTGGACCATCTCTCATCCGGAATTATTTGAACATGTGGTGATGCTGGCGACCAATGCCAGACACTCCGCTTGGGGCATAGCGTTCAACGAATCGCAGCGTCTGGCGATCAAAGCCGATCCTACCTGGAATCAAAACACACCCAAAGCTGGAGCAGCAGGCCTCAAAGCCGCCCGTGCCATTGCTTTGCTTTCTTATAGAGGATATGAAACCTACGACCGCTCGCAAACGGAAGACGACCTCAATAAAATAGACCATTACAAAGCGAGTTCTTACCAAAATTATCAGGGAGAAAAACTCGTCAATCGCTTTAGCCCCCATTCTTATTGGTACCTGAGCAAAGCCATGGATTCTCATAATGTAGGAAGAGGCAGAATCAATGTAGAAAGTGCATTGAAAGCCATTCCCAATAAAATCCTAGTCATCGGTATTTCATCGGATATCCTTTTTCCTGTCTCTGAACAGAAGTACCTGGCCAAAGCAATACCAAATGCTCAATACCAGGAGATTGATTCTTTTTATGGACACGACGGCTTTTTGATAGAGACAGAAAAAATAGAAGAATTAATCAAAGCATTCTATGATGGTTCGCGTTAGGGATTGAGCCATTGTTTGAGCTCTCCCGCCGCCAATACACTTTTAATGGCCCGTTCATTCAATCGGCGGGAAGCGAGTGACGAAAGCCCGACCCGTAGGGGAACGCCCGAAAACCTTAACTCATCATGCGACTGAAATTCAAGCCCTAAAAAATCTTCTTACCCATTCCCTTTACTGCTTATCTTCACATTTCCTTCCAAATTAGTTGAACAAGTCCTTACTTCCTTCTATTTTAGGACTACCATATACTTTAATTGTTCTTAAGAAGTTATACATCCTATACTTTTGTTTTCATCCGCTACGCGATAGAACATTTTAAAAGAAAAAAACAAACCCTCTATGAAAAAAGCCTTATTCATTACCCTTGGCGTCATCGTCTTTCTGCTTGTCGCATTAGCGGTGGCACCCTTCTTATTCAAGGACAAAATCAAAGCAGCCATTGACGAGCAATTGGCCAAAAACATCAACGGTAAGGTTTGGTACGATGCGGACCGCTTCAGCCTTACCTTCTTCAGTAACTTCCCAAACCTGACAGTTACCGTAGGCGGTATAGGATTGGTATCTAACGCAGAACAATTTAAAGGCGATACTTTATTTACAGCCGATGAATTCAAATTGGCAGTAGATGTCATGAGCGTCATTTCCGGTGATAAAATTAATGTCAAAGGAGTTTATCTGGTGAAACCTTATATCAATACACTGGTTGATACAAGCGGTGTCATGAGTTGGTCGACCTTGACCTTCCCAGATACTACTGCAGCGACACCGGAAGACACTTCCGCTTCTACTTTATCTTTGAAAGTAGAAAAATGGAAAATCACAGAAGGTATCATCATCTACGACGATAAGAGCCTGGCTACTTATGCCAAGTTTACCAACTTCAACCACGAAGGCAGCGGCGACATCAATGCCGACATCTATGATTTGGATACCTACACGCACATTGAAAAAACCTATGCGAGATATGATGGTGTGACTTACCTGAACAATCAAACCTTTGATGCGAAAGCGGTATTGAACATCGACATGAAGCAGTCTAAGTACACGTTCAAAGACAATCAATTTGCGATCAATGATTTTAAATTTGGGTTTGATGGTTTTATCGGAATGCCCGCTGACAGCAGCATGGACTTCGACATCAAATTCGATGTGAAAGAAACCACGTTCAAAAATCTACTTTCTCTTATTCCAGCGGTCTTTACTAAAGACTATGACAAAATCAAAACAGACGGAAGCCTTGCTTTCAATGGTTACTACAAAGGCAAAATGAAAGACGAGCAAATGCCCGGCTTTGGTGTGACCTTGTTGGTGAAAGACGGATCATTGCAATACCCGGATCTTCCAAGCGCGATTAAAAATGTGAACATTGATTTGAACGTCGACAACAAAGATGGTATTCTGGACCACATTGTCATTGATCTGAAAAAATTTCACTTAGACATGGGCAACATGCCATTGGATGCGAGGTTACACTCCGTAGGTCTTAATCCGATTGATTTGGATGCGAACTTGTTGACTAAAATCAACTTAGCGGAAGTCACTCAAATATTCCCGGTCGAAGGCACCACAGTGAAAGGCTTGCTTGCGGCTGACATCAAGGCCAAAGGTAAATACAGCGACTCGCTGAAACTGATGCCAGTGGTGAATGGTTTGTTCTCCATTGATAACGGTTATGTGAAGAGCGCGGAGTTTCCATTGCCTTTGGAACAAGTGTTCTTAACCACTTCTGTTGTCAGTCCTGGCGATATGGTCAACACGGTGATTCACCTTTCCCGTTTCCAAATGTTGTTGGACAACGAGAAATTTGAAGCGACTGCTAAAGTGAAAAACCTGGACAATATTTCTTATGAAGCGACATTGAAAGGCATTATCGATTTAGCGAAGATGACGAAAGTCTATCCGATTGAGAACACTACATTGACGGGTCGTATCCACGCAGACATCGCGACCAAAGGCACCATGGCGGATATCGATGCCGGGAACTACCAGCATACTGCTACTTCCGGTACCATGACTATTGATAAACTGACTTATTCGGCTACAGACTTCAAACAAGGTGCATCGATCGACAAAGCACGATTCTCTTTCACTCCTGACAAAATGAACATTGAAAACATGTCCGGCTTGGCAGGCAAAAGTGATTATGCGGTGAATGGATACTTCGCCAACTACATGGGTTACATCTTCGGAGGCAAAGACTCTACGTTGAAAGGTGTCTTGAACTACAGCGGTAAAAAACTGGATGTCAACGAATGGATGACAGAAGATGAAACGGACGCTGCACCCGCGGATACAGCGACTTCAGCGATGACTGTTGTAGAAGTTCCTAAAAATCTTGATTTCGTATTCAATGCTAAAGTGAATAGTGTATTGTACGATAACCTCGACCTGCAAAATTTTGCAGGTGGTGTGATTGTAAAAAATGGCATCTTGACATTGGATGATTTAAACTTCCTGACATTAGGAGGGAAATTTAAAATGGATGCGTCTTACAACACGCAGAACATGAAAGATCCGCGGTACACGATGAACATGGACATCAACCAACTGGCTTTCAAAGAAGCGTACAAAGCCTTCAACAGCGTGAAAAAGCTAGCATCCGTAGCGAAGAACATAGAAGGCAACATGGACTTGCATTTGGAAGCTAAAGGAAGTTTGGATCAAGGCATGAATCCGATTTACAATACCATGAATGGAGGAGGTACTTTAAACATTCCTTCTGCCAGTTTGCAAAACAGTAAAGTATTGGACGGCTTAGCTTCCGTTACAAAAATGAAAGGCTTAAGTCCGCTTGAATTGAAAAACGTGAAAGTCAATTTTGAGATTAAAGATGGAAACGTGATCCTTGAGCCGTTTGATGTGAAAGCGGGAGACATCAAAATGAACATTTCCGGTAAGAACAAGCTGGAAGGTGACATGGATTACATCGTGAAGATGGATGTACCTACAGGAGCCCTAGGCGTAGCAGCCGGTGATGCCATCTCTAACCTAACCGGAACAAAAGTGAGCGCACCGAAAAATGTGAAGATGGACCTCAACGTTACAGGTACAGTAGACAATCCTAAAGTACGTCTGGTAGGCACTTCTTCAGCAGCCGGAGAAGAGAATAAGCCTTTAACTGAAAAAGCAACGGAAGCAGCTAAGACTGAAATCAAAAACCAATTGGAAAACAACGAAGACATTAAAAAAGCGAAAGCAGAATTAGAAGCTAGACAAAAAGAAGAAGAGGCTAAACTCAAAAAACAATTAGAAGAGGAAGCCAAGAAAAAGGCAAAGGATATTTTCAAATTTAAATAGCAAAACAATGCCCGTTTCATACGGGCATTGTTTTTGTATACATCGTTCAAACACATCAAAACAAACAATGAAACAGCGTACATTATGGTTTTCAGGGTTATTGATCGCTACCCTGGCCCTTTTTAGTTTCACATCTCCTAACCTTATTAAAGACCCTGCACCGGGTTATAAAATTTCCTTTAAAATAAAGGGCGCATCTGATAGTGTCTACTTATGCCGCTATTATGGCGATAAGCGTTACTACCAAGACACGGCGGTTGCAGATGCGAAAGGTGCATTTACTTTTGAAGGGAAAGAAGCACTGCCACAAGGCATGTATTTTGTGTTGCTCCCTGGACAAAAGTTTTTCGACATCATTGTTGCTGACCAGGTATTCTCCGTAGAAGGCGATACGAGTAATTTTGTGAAGTACATGGTGACAAAAAATTCACCGGATAACAAAGGCTTCTACGAGTACCAACAATATTATTTGAAGCAAAAAGAAAGAGTGGATTCGATCAATGCAAAAGCCAAACAAAATCCGGCATTGAAAGAACAAACCACGGAAGAGATTAAGAAGATTGATGTGCAAATGACGGAATACATCAGCAATTTCAAGAAGAACAATTCTAAGAGTTTGTTTACCACCATTCTCAATTCCTCCGAAGAAGTTCAGTTTCCTGAAATACCAAAGAAAGAAAACGGGCAGTTGGATTCTGTGTTCATGTACCGCTACTACAAAAATCATTTCTTCGATCACGTAGATTTCACTGACGATCGTCTCATTCGCACACCGGTTCTGGCGCCGAAGATCGATCGTTATTTCAAAGACCTCGTGACACAGTCTCCGGATTCGATCATCAAAGAAATCGATTGGTTATTGGGGAAAGTGGCCAACTCCAAAGACACTTATGAATACCTGGTGCGTACCTTGACTTACAAGTACGAAACATCAGAAATCATGGGTATGGATGCGGTGTTTGTACACATGGGCAAAAACTATTATGAAAAAGGAAAATGCCCATGGGCCAACAAAGAGACGCTGGACAAAATCAAAGAACGCACCGACATTCTTGATCCTTTATTGTTAGGCAAAAAAGCACCGAATCTTTACATGACGGATACCACGGGCAAATACGTACAACTGCATAGTATAAAAGCGAAATACACACTGGTATTTTTTTGGGACTCCAACTGCGGACATTGCCAGAAAGAAGTTCCGAAATTATTTGACATGCTTCCTAAGTTAAAACCCAAAGGCTGCGTGGTGTATGCTGCCAACATCGAGCGCAAAAACGAAGGCTGGATAAAATTTATCAAAGAGAAGAAACTCTCTGATCCGGCTTGGTTCAATGTGATCGATTCACATACACATACCGATTTCAAAATCACGTATGACATTTACAGTACACCGGTGTTGTACATCTTAGATGAGAATAAAAAAATAATCGCCAAGCGGATCACCATCGATCAGCTGCAGGATTTTTTAGAGAATTACAATAAGATGAAAAAATAATCAAAGGGTCGCTGGAACTCAGCGACCCTTCTTTTTTTAAAGTACACTTTATGAAAAAAATTTACTCACTCGTACTTCTATTGTTGTGTAGCATAAATGCATTCGCTGCAGATTTTTATTGGGTTGGAGGAAACGGGAACTGGTCGGACTTTCAGCATCACTGGGCCTTGAGTTCGGGAGGGGGCTTATTTCATACAACAGTTCCTAGTGCGTTTGATAATGTTTTTTTTGATGGTAACTCTTTTCCAACTTTAGCAGATAGTGTTGTTACCATAGATCTTTCTGTGGCCAGTATGAAAAACTTAACTTTTACTACCGCACAAAAAGTAAAAATGGAATATACTTCCAATTTTACTTCCTTTCATATACACGGTTCTGCTGTCTTTACAGAGGGAGTTGATATGTCTACTCCTACTATCTACTTCAAATCACAAAATCCTAATTGTTTGATCACTTCACACAAGTCTAAATGGAGAGGAGCTACATTATATTTCGATGGTGTAGGCGGCAGTTGGGAAATTACCGATTCACTGACTTTCGCATCTGATATAACTCTAGTGAACGGGACATTAAATGTAGTAGGCAAAAAAATGACCTGCCTAGGTTTCAGAAGTGAAAACGAAAACGTAAGAGGATGGAATTTTGCTCATGCTCAAATATCAGCTTATAATATATTTATCAATACTAATAACCTTACTTCAACCTGGGAGAAATCTTCTTTCAGAACTGATCAGCTTTATGTTGTAAACGATGTAGACTTCCCGGTAGATACACTAACTACCTACTCTAAACAGCTTAACTGGTTTCAGCTACAGCATATAAAAGCTAACGTCTTACGATGTTCGGATACGAGGATGTTGCAACTACATAGATCGATTGTTACAAAAGCTTATATTGATTCTGTCGATGTAGGCCTATCTGAATCTACCATTCAAGAAGGATATTTTAATAAAATCCGGCAACTATCAATAATAGGAACACTGACGACAGAACACCTCTACTTTACGGGTAATGATTGTTCCTACTCTTTATTTCTGGCAGCCCCCGATCATTTGACGGGCACGATCTATCAAACTTCAGGCATCTTAACACTGGATTATGCTTCCATTAAAAATATTAACACTTCAGGAGGAGCTGTGTTTAATGCTACTAACTCTGTTGATCTCGGAAATAATTCTGGTATAAACTTTCCAGCGCATAGCCCGCATACACTCTACTGGATAGGCAACAGCGGAAATTGGCAAGACCCTTCGCACTGGTCTTTGTCATCCGGCGGTATACCGGCTCAAATTTGTGTTCCAGGACCTAAAGATCATGTGGTTTTTGATGAGAACTCTTTTGACGCAAGTCTGGATCACTCTGTTAACAGCAGCTATTCGGATATCGGATATTGTGCCAGTATAAACTCTGGTAGCGTTGATCAGAACGTATCAATTAATGTGCCCCTCTATATAAATGGTTCGGCCTACTTATCGCCGCATGTCGTGCTTGGATCAGGCCTTACATTCACCGCCAACACACCAGGAAATTATATTGATTTTAATGGAGCAAGAGGCGGTGGTATTGTATTCAACGGAAGCGGTAACTGGACCTTACTTGATTCTATTTATACCGGTAACCTTGAACTTAGCAACGGTACACTTTATTCAAATGGTTTCAAAATCCATTGTGACGAGGAAATCCGTGGATCAGGATTTGCCAATATAAGTCACTCCACCATTGAAGCAGCAAACATCGGTCTTTCTCAAGGAAATTTTGAAACAGCTAAATTCATCCTTTATAAAGACGGAAGGATTCAAGCTTATTCGCCAATAAAAGAAATTGTAACGCACAAAGCGTCTTTCATTAGTTCGCCACTGATACATAAGCTTACTACTTTAGGAGATTTAACTGTTGGCAATTCTTTACTTGGTGCCATGAGGATAGATACACTGCTTATCCTACGGGGGACAGAATTTAAAATCAATCCTACTACTAAGATCGTTGTAGACACCATCGGACTGACTGGCTCTGCGAACGATTGTAAGAAACAAACTTTTATTTCAAGCAATTACATACAAATGCCAGCGGTCATTTCCAAATCTACAGGTACGATAAGACTTTCCGAAATTGCCTTGTTATCTGTCAAAGCTGAAGGCGGAGCGAATTTCTTTGCCGATAATTGCGGGGACTTAGGTGGTAATACAGGCTGGCAAATCAACAAAGTCTTACCTAAAACTTATTATTGGATCAATGATAGTGGTGATTGGAGTGATGCATCGCATTGGTCGCTCAATTCAGGAGGAACGACATCAGGGTGTATTCCCGGTATACAGGATCGTGTCATTTTTGATGAATTATCCTTTAGCTCTTCTTTTCAAACAGTAAGTAAAGCGAATGGCATTGCCAGAATCTCTGGTCTACAAATGCAAACCATACCTGATCATACTTCTCTACCAATTAGTTTGTACCTCTATGGAAATTTGGAGTTGCAAGCTAATTTAGGTCAAATTAATCCTATCAATTTTGTAGGAAGAGGGCTTCATACTTTAAAAACAAACGGCTTCTCTCGTGCTATCATCACAACTATTGCAGATACTTTAGCCATAGCGGATGAAATGGTAGCAAGATCCCTTAGCTCAACAAGAGGTTACATTGATTTTCATGACAAAAAAATCACCATTGACCGCATGGATTTTGATGCTACCTATGATAGTTTGATCATTAATATGAAAGGAGCATGGATTAAAAATAATGAAGGACTGTCTATCAAATTAGGAAAGATGAGAACCATTGCAAGCGGCTCTACCCTATCATTAAATGCATCGTATTCAGCTCCTATTTTTATACTAAGCTCTACTTTCAACTCCAATAAAATTACACTTAACAAAGTCGAACTGACAGATCATCAAGTAATAGATGGATATCAGATCTGCTATCCGGTCATGTCGGAAACTAATATTAATGATTTAACAGTCCATTCTTCTGTTAGCAAAATGTGGTTTACGATCTCTAATTGCGACATACAAAACTTTTACCTTCCTGTCTCAGCTATTGTACAAGCTAAGAATAACAGTTACATACATACATTTCAAATCTCTAAAAACATCGAACTGTACAATAGTTTTAAAGTCGATTATCTCAGATTGGAAAAAGGAATAAAAGTAACTGTGCATGCAGGAGATACAATATATATTCAACAATACCTTGACGCGATCGGTAACTCCTCTTTTCCTATCACTTTAGAATCTTCTCAAGGTGGGCAGCAAGCTCATCTGCGTTGCAATTCAGGGCAAATTTGCTGTGCCTATCTTAATTTGTCAGATATTAATGTTTTCGGAGGCGCTCAATTTTATGCAGGCTATTCCAGCAATAATATTTACAACAATAGCGGTTGGAATTTTATGGGTACTTGTGATGTATTAAGTATCGATGCAAATCTACCAGGTTGTCCAACCAAACCGATTACAATTACAACTACACATCCTGCGCAAGTAAGCGGTTTCTTATGGTCAGGACCAAATGGATTTACCAGTAATGAAAAAAACATTACTATTCCTTCACTGAGTACGCAAAGTTTAGGTTTATATTCCTTGTTGGCTGGAGGTCAAACTCGTAAACTATTACTTGTTGCGGAAAACAAACCGGATACTATCATAACCAACAATGAATCCTCTATTTATTTCCAATCTACAGATATAACAGCTTCTAACAACTATAACATAGATTGGTATAAAGACGGATCTTTATTAGATGGGAAACACGAAAATAATCTGGCATCCCCAAGTACTGGTCTCTATTATTCTCTCTTCACAACTCCAGCAGGTTGCTCCTATAGAAGCAATACTATCGCTTTTGATGATGGCTTGACCACAAGTATTTCTAGTTCCTCACCAGACCTTTCAATACTTATCAAACCTGTACCGGTAAAAGACCATCTCACCATAGAATCCGATCGGGCTGGATTGACACAAGTAACTATCTATGATCAAATAGGCAAAATATTGCTGTCACAAAAAATTAATCTGCTACATACTATAGTAATTGATTTAACAACATTACAGCAAGGAGCTTATATCATTAAAATTAATACCACAGAGCAAGAATTCAATAAACGCTTTGTAAAATAATATCTCCGTTAAGATCCTTGAAAATGAAAAAAAACTTTTTTTTAAAACATCAAAAATTAATCCGTCGCTTGCAATGGGTGGTTTTAATTTTTGTTATCGTTCCAGTAATAGCAATCATTGCTGCCGACTACACCATTGAAAAATCAACCGATGCTTTTGTATACAACGACACAACAGCTATACCCTATCGCAAAGTAGGCATGCTATTAGGCACCGCTAAACATTTAAAAAGCGGCTACATCAACCATTACTACCAAAACAGAATCACCGCAGCAGTGGCTCTATACAAGGCAAAGAAAATTGAGTTTATTGTGATCAGTGGTGACAATGGAAAAGAAACGTACAATGAACCGGAAGACATGATGAATGACCTGGTTAGGCTGGGCGTTCCGATGAACAAAATATTTCTGGACTATGCCGGATTCAGAACGTTTGATTCTGTTGTACGCATGAATAAAATCTTTGGTCAAAGTTCTTTTACGGTCATCTCTCAGGAATTTCACAACCGAAGAGCCATTTATATTGCACAGCAAAAAGGATTGGAAGCCATTGGATTCAACGCAGATGATGTCAGTGTTGCCTATGGATTCAAAACACAGGTGCGTGAAAAACTAGCACGTGTAGATGTGTTTGTTGATCTGCTGAATCGCACGGAGCCGAAATTTTTGGGGGATCCGATTGAAATAAAATAATACACTTACAATAGCTTATAACCATGATGGATAATTCTGGCTTACTGGATCAAGAGGAAGAGGTTTATGCGCCACAGACACCTTCTTATTTAAGATTTGTTGAATGGATATTAGGTGCACTTATTCTATTCGGAGTTGCCTTGACACTGGTTTTGGCGCCAGGCGGCAACGCTATCCTTGTCTTATCCATTAGCTTACTTGTTCTTTTCTATTTCCATTTCAGCTTTATCTTTTTTAACGGCATCCGGGTCAGAAAAATGTTTTCTGCTTCCAGTTACAGAGGAATCAAGGCAGGTAGAATAATAGGTGCTATAGCTGCGGGATTTGCTTTGAGTATTTGCCTAACCGGAATCATGTTCAAGCTGATGTTCTGGGAAGGCTCACACCAAATGATGCAGAGTGGTCTCTATCTTACAATTCCCGTTTTCTTGATAGGGATTATAAAATATGTAAGTAACAGATCAGATTATTATTTAAAAATTCTAGCACGGCTATTACTCTTTGGGGCTATAGGATTAATCCTTATGCAAATATCATGGTTTGATATCAAGTATAGAAATCATCCGGATTTGATTGAAGCCTCTCACAACTATAATAAAAATCATACCGAGGAAAATAGGCAGTTGCTAGAACAAGAGAAAACTAAAGCGTTGGAAAATCAATGATTTTTTCTCATCTGATTTTTGTTTGGTCTCCATCTACCACAAAGAAAAAATGTTCCTTTGTCTTGTGATCAAAAAGCCAACGATTGTTTGGTCACAAGATTGGATAACCATCATTTGTATCGAGGTTCTTAAAAAGAGCAGGCTTAGCGCTGTATGGCTTATTTCCATTGATATTGATCGATTTTGAAGAATGGTTATTTATTCCGAACTATACGTTCAATTACGTTCATCTCTCTAGACTAATTTATTTGAAATGACTAACAATTCCATCGTATACCAGGTAGATGCTTTTACCGACCAGGCTTTCAGAGGTAACCCAGCCGGTGTCATGCTGGTTGATGCTACCCTGGATGAAACATGGATGCAACAGATGGCCGCGGAAATGAATCTTTCTGAAACGGCTTACGTCATCCCTAAAGACGATGCCTTTGAGATCCGATATTTTACGCCCAAAGTGGAAATCCCATTGTGCGGGCATGCTACACTAGCCAGTGCGCATATCCTTTATCAGCTAGGCATAAAAAAAGAAAATGAAACGATTCTCTTTCATGCCAAGGGAGGAGATTTGCTCGTTTCAAAAGAAGGGGATTGGATCAGTATGAATTTTCCCGCTTATCCTGTTACTCAAATAGAAATTCCTTTACATTTCAAAGACAATCTAGGTTTTCAACCCCTTGAAACCTACTCCAGCAGTTACGGATGGATCATAGGTATAGCGGCATCAGAGGAAGAGATCCTTTCTGCGCAGCCAAACTTTGAGCATATGAAAAGCAACGGATTGGGTCATTTAATGATTACTGCTCCTGGAAAAAATGTTGATTATGTTGTCCGTTGTTTTGCTCCAAGTGCAGGGATCAATGAAGATCCGGTAACGGGTTCTGCGCAATGTGCGTTGGTTCCTTTATGGCATTTGAAAACAGGGAAAACAACTTTTGCTGCCTTGCAATTATCCGAGCGTACAGGAGAACTCAACGTGAAACTGATCAACGATAGAGTAGAGATCCAAGGAAAATGCCGTACGATTTTTAAGGCCACACTAGAAATATAAAGCTGAGAACGATTATTTCTCTGGCGGCATTGTGAAACTATTTCCCCTTATGTTTTCCCCATTGTTTCCGTATACCCGGAAAGTAATCTTACAGCTTCAAAATAAGGTCTTTTAATGTTGGCATATTTTTTCCATATATATAGTGTACATTATCCAATTGCACACTATGGGAACAACACAAGATCTACAAAATCAGGAAGCCATAAAGAAAATCCAGGAATTGGTCGAAGCCGCCAACGTTTGTCTATTTGCTACGGCACTGAATCAGGTACCTCTTTCTGTAAGGCCAATGAGCACCTCAAAAGTAGATGAGGACGGTCACATCTGGTTCTTCAGCAAAAAAAATTCTGATAAAAACGAGCACATTTTGGAAGATGATCAAGTACAACTGCTTTACTCCAACAACAGTTCTTCAGAATACTTATCCTTATACGGGCATGCTGAAATCGTGCGTGACCGCAATAAGATCGAAGAACTCTGGACACCCATGGCCAAAGCCTGGTTCACAGAAGGCAAAGAAGATCCATCCATTACCCTTTTAAAAGTTACTCCAAAAGAAGGCCATTACTGGGATACAAAAAATGGCAAAGTTATCTCCTTGATAAAAATTGCAGTGAGCGCCCTAACCGGTAAAGCCAGCGATATCGGTGTGGAAGGGAAATTGGAAAACAAGACCAGTTACTTTCCAAATTTCGTGCGTACACATAAATAATACACCTTAATAATAGAAATAGATAAGGCGTACTTAAAAAAGAGTATACCTTTTCTATTTCTATTATTAATTTCTGGAATTGACCTATATTTTTTATCGAAACACTGGTATTTAAATAAATGATAGTTCTATCTTTGGGAATCCCCCATTATTTATTATCCAGGCCATGAAACAAAGTTTGACTAAGAACATTTTCATTGCAGACGACGACAGCGATGACCTGATCCTTTTTGAGGATGCTTTACGAGAAATTTGTAAAGACAGTCAGCTGACAACGGCCAAAGATGGACAGCAGCTGATGCAAATATTGGACAAGACAGTACCTCCTCCTCCCGATGTAATTTTCCTGGATTTGAACATGCCGCGTAAAAATGGTTTTGAATGTTTGGATGAAATCAAACACAGTTCAAAACTCAAAAATATTCCCATTGTCATTTTCTCCACTTCTGATCAACCGGAAGCTGTGAACAGGGTATATGAACAAGGAGCTCATCATTTTTTGAAAAAACCAAGTTCCTTTCCTCTATTGAAAATAGCCATACAAAAAGTACTGGCCATCAATTGGGCAGAACATGCGGCGCAACCTTCTAAAGATAAATTTATACTCCACGTATAGTCATCGTTAACTGCATGCAAATGGAAACCACTTCCAATACTAAAGAGCAATTTCTGTTAGGCGGTGGTGAAATGGGTCTATTGACCCGTGAAAAAGATTGGAGTCAAACCGTATTAGGGGCTCCTTCTCAATGGCCACAAAGCCTTCGCACCACGTTAAGCATTTTGCTTTCCTCTAAATTTCCCATGTTTCTTTGGTGGGGTCCAGAACTGATTCAATTTTATAACGATGCCTATCGTCCAAGTCTTGGTACGGATGGCAAACATCCTCATGCACTGGGACAACGAGCAGAAGAGTGCTGGCCGGAAATATGGGCAGTCATTAAACCTTTGATCGATCAGGTCATGGCTGGAGGTGAAGCCACCTGGGCAGAAGATCAACATCTTCCCATATACCGCAACGGGAAATTGGAAGATGTCTACTGGACATTCAGTTACAGTCCTGTAAAA
>JAQZBV010000049.1:0-3936 GCA_029237685.1 Cytophagaceae bacterium
GAGGGTATTGTTAGATAATGCTTCCGTACTTTCTGACAGTTATACGTTCTCATTGGAAGGTTTGTCTTATGGCGTATACTTTGTAAGAGCGAAGTCTGGCGATGAAACCAAAACGATCAAGTTGATTAAATACTAATTATCAACATCACTCATAAAAAAGGGTCCCGCTTATTTAGCGGGACCCTTTTTGTTTATGTGGTTTGAAGTTGCTATGGATTCATTAATGGATGTTATGCCATACATAAAAAATAAAGCCGTAGTCAAAAAATGCCTACATTAACAACCCCTCCATATGATTTTCGTTCAAGTAGTAAATTGAAAGATCACTATGAATAGAATACTCTATGCCTGTTGCCTATTTTTTTATTGGATTCCTGTTTTTTCACAAAACCAGGCCAGTGATACAGGAGAAGGAGTTTTTTATACTATAGAAGAAGCCCAAAAGGAACCCTTAAACGTCAAAGTGTTGATTTTGGAACATCAGAATTTCGATAAGGTACCGGAAGCTCTTTCGCTATTTGTCAATATTGAAGTGTTGAGTTTAAAAGGAAACTCTTTGTCTACTTTGCCGCACTTCTTTTCTTCTTTAACTCATTTGCATGACTTGAGTCTGGCAGAAAATATTTTTTCTGCCATGCCTGAAGAGTTATTCAAGATGCCTGCTTTAAAAATACTTAACATTTACGGTAATCAATTAACAGCAATTCCTGATCATATCAGTGAGCTAAAATCTTTATACAGATTAAATATATCCTACAATAAACTAGTCACACTACCCGCAACATTATTTGACTTGAAAGAACTAAACACGTTGAACGTAGGTCATAATATGATCAATACATTTCCTGAAGAAGTGTGTCGATTGACGAAGTTGCATTATTTGTACCTTGGCCATAATAACATTAGTCACGTAGCACCCTGCGTAGCGAGTCTCGTGGATTTGTCGTTGGTAGATTTAGAGTTTAACGAAAAACTCTTCATTCTTCCGGTACACATGGAATCAATGAAGAGTCTTAGGTTATTGAATTTAAAAGGGACAAAAGTGAGTCGCAACGATGTGGAGAAACTAAAAAAAGCGTTGCCTCATACCATGATTGATTTTTAGAAGACAAGTACAGAAGGTTTATTGTCTAATATTTTTTCAATCTCTTCTTTTACTTCAGCAGTCAGCAAAGATTGCAAGTCAATCGTTTTTAAGTTTTCAGTAAACTGTTGTACTTTAGAAGCACCAAGAATGACAGTGCTTACATGAGGATTACTCAAACACCATATAATACTTAATTGAGCCAGACTGAGTTGAAGCTTATCGGCAACAGCCTGCAATTTTTTTACTTTGTTTAATTTCTCTTCCGTCAGTGCAAGTTCTTTCAACCAGTTGAGGTTGTTCATTTTGAAACGTGCATCATCCGGTATACCGTTAGAATATTTACCGGTCAGTAATCCTGAAGCCAAGGGTGACCATACGGTTGTTCCTAATCCAAGACCCTGGTATAGATCAAGGTAATCGTGTTCAACACGAAATCTGTGGAACATATTGTACTGTGGTTGTTCTACAACCGGACCGATTAAATGATGTTGCTTGGCAATCAAATGAGCTTCTGTGATTTGTTGGGCCGACCATTCAGATGTTCCCCAATAAAGAATCTTACCTTGTTGCACTAAGTTGTGCATGCTCCATACTGTTTCCTCTACTGGAGCTTCAGGATCATGTCTATGACAGAAGTATAAATCCAGATGATCTACCTGCAAACGATTCAATGCTGCGTGGCAAGCTTCCGTAATGCGTTTTCTGCTCAATCCAATTTGATTTGGCTTCGTGCCTCCTGCTCCGAAGAAAACCTTACTGGACACAATGAAGCTGTCTCTTTCCCATCCGGAACCTTTCAAGATCTTGCCCATGACTATTTCTGACTTTCCTTCGGCATAACCTTCGGCATTGTCAAAAAAGTTAATCCCATGGTCATAGGCTGCATACATGAGTTGTTTGGCAGTATCATCTGTTATTTGATTGCCAAATGTAAGCCAGGAGCCTAAACTCAGCGCACTAACTTTTAATCCTGTTTTGCCTAATTTTCTATATTCCATATTCTTGAATAAAGGTCCAATTGATTGAGATGTTAATTTAATCTTTTTAATTTAAAGCAGATTATGGTTTTCGCAGTTTAGTAATAAAATTTAAGGAAATGGGTAAGAAGTATATTGTATACCAGGCATATGGTAACGAAGCTATTTTGAATGAAGCGTTATATTCTATGTTGTCTTTCTATAAGATACATGGGCAGGATTACCGCGACATTAGCATCGTAGTCTATACGGATCATCCGCTCCACTTCGAATCGGTTTTGGGTAAAGACAAAGTACAGTGTAAGCCGCTGAGTGCTGATCAGGTTAAGGAATGGAGAGGGACTATTGATTTTGTTCACCGTGTAAAAATTGAGACATTAATTGATTTTACTTCCACCATGCAAGAGGATCTGGTGCTTTATCTTGACTCGGATATTGTTTTTCTAAAACCTGTTGACGCGTTATTTGACAAGATTAAACAAGGGGTATTAGTCATGCACGAATTTGAAGGAAAACTAAATGACAGCACGTTTCCTTTGATTGTAAAAATGGGTAAGTTCATTAAAGGACATCAAAAAGAACTAAACGATAGAGGCCTTGAAGTTCCCGTGGATACAGGAGTTTGGAATGCCGGTGTAATCGGTTTTCAAAGTTCTAGAAAAGATTTACTAACTAAAGTTTTATGCTTCACCGACGGCTTTTATACACTCTATCCTAAACACATCGCTGAGCAGTTTGGATTCTCCTTGTATCTTTCAAAGGAAGGTGCTGTGTTCACCAGTTCGGAGTACTTATTCCATTATTGGAGCTTCAAAGAGTTTAGAGGCATACTCCATGATTTTTTTCAGTACCATAGAGCTAAGGGGAGTGATCTTGTAAAGTTGTTGCAGGAAATAGATTATATTTCTCCTATAAAACTGGGAGAACCGAAACGTATTTATGACAAGATGCATTGGTTGCCTAAAGCTTTTAGAAAATTGAAAAAGAACAGGTGGGAAATGCCTGCTTATAAATATTGGGAGTAATAAGGTGTAAAAGTACCGTGCATTTCGGTTGTTTTTTTTAGTTACCTTTTTATCTCAAGTGGTATTAAGGACGTCTATTGTGTTTTCAGCTTGTCATCCAGAAGAATGAGCTAACAATCAGATCGACAGTTACCTAATGAGAAACTGCTACTTCATGATCAAACGGTTATGAAAAGAGTGCAATTTACAATTCACTCGCAGCATCAAGGGATTGCATTTTGAATCAGGAGTTTACAGGTAAGTAAAAAAGCGCTTATCAAAAAAGCGGGATTTGACATGTAAAAAAACTAATTCACCGCTTGTCTGAATGTCAGTTTATATTGCCTTACAGAAGATATGAGTTGATAAGTTGGGAGAACTATTTTGATGAAATTGTAGCGTTTCAACCTTTTATTTAGAGTATATTCCTGTTAATACAAAAAAGAATTAAGAAGATAGGAACAGAATGGCTTGGTTATTTCCCGGTGTATTTAAAATCATAGACAGAGAACTGTTGAAGTATGCCAATAACTGGGGCGAATACAGAAGGAATTATCTTTGTATAAGACTATACTTCATTGTTTCCGCTGCTTTATTTATAGAAGCTCTTTATTATATTTATACAGGTGCTTTCTTAAATGTATTACTGATCAGCAGCCAGGCATTGCTGTATGTTTTTTTAATTTATCTTTTTTACAAAGATAAAATAGTACTGGCCAAGAACATCACGTTTTTGCTGACTAATATACTTATCTTCTGTATCGCTTCTATATTTGGCAGATCAGCCTATCAACATCTTATTCTAATCCCATTACTCATCGCTTCCGTTTTCTTTTATTCGGATAGAGAATTTAAATACATGCTCATG
>JAQZBV010000049.1:3941-25841 GCA_029237685.1 Cytophagaceae bacterium
GGCTTTGTGTTTGAGTGTATTGAATCTTGTGGTATTGGAGTTGACCGACTATCAATTGTTAAAAGGGATTTTGTTTCCTGAAATGGTATTTCGTTTTGACAAATCAATAGTTGTATTGTTGACTTTAAGTTGTTCGTTCTATTTGTTGTATGAGTTGATGACAATGAACATGAACATGGAGGAGAAATTAAAACGCCTGAATGGTAGTTTGCAAATCCGCAATGAAAAATTACGCAGAAGCAACGATGACCTGGATAGTTTTGTATACCGAGCGTCGCATGATTTACGTTCACCTCTGGCTTCCATCATGGGAGTGATCAATATTGTCAAGACAGAGAAGGATGTTTATAAGATCAAAGATTACATGAAGTACCAGGAGCGTTCAGTGAAAAAACTGGACGACCTAATCCAGGATATATTAGACCTTTCAAGAAATGCAAAGTTAGATATTTCTATTGAAGCGGTAGATCTGAAACGTTTTGTTAAAAGTTGTGTGGACAGCTTTTCTTACATGGAAGAATTTACTCGTGTAAAAATAGACCTTAGTATTCAGGAAGACTTCATTGTATACACCGATACGAGAAGATTAAAAGTGGTATTGAATAATTTACTTTCCAATGCTTTACGCTATTTTGACTCTACTAAAGAACAATCGTACCTGAAAATTCAAGTAGAATATAAGCATGGCAATATTGTCTTAACGTTTGAAGACAATGGAATCGGAATACAGGAAGAACATTTGCATAAAGTGTTTGAAATGTTTTACCGTGCTACCAGCCAAAATACAGGTTCTGGATTGGGCCTCTATATTGTGAAAGACGCCATAGATAAATTGGATGGTGTAATTAAAATAGATTCTGTTTTTGGTAAACGTACTACCATTCAAATTATGATTCCCAAGCGTGATAAGCAGACGGAAAGAGACAATAATCAACTTGCAGTAGATGGGATTTCAGTCTAAGCCTAATATACAAAGTAAACTCTTCGCTTCAGTAGACAGAAAGATCTGGTCACGCACACTCAATTTTGTAGATTGTAGGAGAGACAGTATTATTTTTAGGATATACATCTATGTTACCTTTGTCATGATTCTGTCAAACTCCTTCCAGATCTACATCGGTATTCATAAAAATCTTTGGATCGCTGGTTTTCAAATCGCTGTGTTTATAATTTCTGCGGTGTTGCTTTATCATGGTAAAGATTTATGGTCTAAAAATCTTGTCCTGGTGTTCATGAATGTAACGTTCTTTATTTCTTCTTCTACCTATGGAAGGGGAGTACCATCTTATTTGTATACCATTCCTATCGTATTGGGTACTCTGTTCTTCTTTAAAAGTGATCAGGTCAAATACACTATGGGACTCTTGATGCTGGCATTCGTCAACTTACTTTTATTAGAGTATACAGATTATTCTTTGTTTAGAAATGACATCGTTCTCACTGCTTCAGAATTAAAAATCAGAACGATGATTAATTTGACGATCAGCATTTCATTGGGTGCTATTCTGATGAGGGAATTAATTTTTATGCACCGCTACAATCAGCGAAGATTGAAGCGACTCAATTTGAAATTGAAACGTAAAAACGATAAGTTAAAAAAGATCAATGGAGAATTGGATAGTTTTGTCTACCGCTCTTCGCATGATTTGAGATCACCATTGACTTCTATTATGGGAATTATTAACATCATTAAGTCAGAAAACGATGTGCAAAAAATACAAGAGTACATGACCTTTCAGGAGCGTTCTGTCAAGAAATTGGATACCTTGATTCAAGATATTTTGAACATTTCGAGGAACTCTCGTTTAGGTGTTAGTGTACAGCCCATTTATTTAAAAAAATTTATAGCGTCTTGTTTGGAATCGTTGTCCTACATGGAAGAATACAAGAAGGTAGACATTCAGATCAGTATACCGGAATCGCTTGTTTGTTATTCTGATCCAAATCGCCTGACGGTTGTTTTTCATAATTTATTTTCCAATGCCTTGCGGTATTACGACAGCACGAAGGAATCTCCTTTTTTAAAAATTGAGCTCATCTCTCCTGATGAAGACCGGGCGCAGATTTTAATCACGGATAATGGTATTGGAATCAAGACTGAACATTTGTTGAAAGTGTTTGATATGTTTTACCGTGCTACGGATCGGAACAATGGCTCCGGATTGGGATTGTATATCGTAAGGGAGGCCATAGAAAAAGTGGAAGGTAAAATAGAGCTCCAGTCAGTTTATGGAGAGGGCACTTCTGTAGTGATCACGATAGTGAACCTTGGCCTGTTCCAATCTGTTTCATAGAAGACAAATGGCACATTATTTGTAAAACGATCCTAAATACAATCATCCTATGAAAAAACTACTTTCCCTGACCTTTTTATTATACTTGGCCATTACGAGCGTTAGTTACGCGCAGGCGTCCTTTTCATTTGAACAAACCAGCCATGATTTTGGAGTTATAAAACCGGGCAACGATACAATATGGTACGACTTCGCTTTTGTGAATAAAGGAACAGATCCTTTGGAAATAGCTTCCGTTAAGACTTCTTGTGATTGTACCCTTGCACAATGGCCCAAAACAGCCATTCAGCCCGGGAAAAAAGCCGTCATCCGGGGTGGTTTTAAAATTGAGGGCAAAAGCGGACCTTTTGACAAATCCATCATTATCATCGCCAATACTTCACCGGCCACTACGTTTCTCACCCTTACGGGAGACATCAAAGAATAGATATTAGGTGGAAAAGAGTGAATGATTTGCGTTAGGGCTTTCGCCACTCTCCCGCATAGGCCGGATCAAACAAGGAGCATCAATCCCTAACGCAAGTCAATAAAATAAACGATTAAAAGCGATCTTCCACTTACTTCACGATTTTTAACATCATCAGAATATTGCCATAGTGCAGGTTCTCATGTCCATAGCTGTAAGTAATCGCTTCATCAATGTCAGTCAAACTGGCTCCTGCAGAGGTGGTATAACTTTCATACGCTTTAAATTTCCCTGCCTTATAATCTGCTTCAAATGCCTCTGCGGTAGAAATGAACAAGCCTTTCATTTCATCCATACTTACCGGTTCCATCCATTCCTTTGGGCTGGTGCCTTTGCGGTATTTATCAATAAATGCCATGGGCAGATGAGGAGTGGCGCCACTTCTGCTATAACACAGCAATTGCTGCGATGCCATCATGTGGCCGATGTGCCAGATGATGTTGTTGCTGTGTCCGGATGGAATACGATGGAGTTGTTCTGTGCTCAGTGTTTCGACACTCTTTAGTGTATTCTTTCTGAGTTGCAACAGTACTTCGAAGATGAACATGATTTTTTTGAGGTAATCTAGGGAAAAGCGGCAATTCAGTCAATGATTAAGTTTACTTTGTAATGGTTGGGCGTTTGGAAACAAATGAATAACTTTATTTCCAGAGCCCTGAAACACATGAAAAGAATTTTATTCCCTACAGATTTAACAGATAAACCCAGAAAGGCATTGGATTATGCGCAATACCTGTCCATCAATACCGGATCAGAATTGATCTTATTTCATACCTCTATGGATCAGCAGGAGCATGAGCAATCGATCAATGAATTGAAAGCATTGACTGTTGAACTGGAGCAATCTGAAGTAAGGGGAGCGAAAACCATTCGTTACGATTACATGAGTCAGCAAGGATTACCGGTGGATGAATTGGTAGAGGCGATGGATAAGTCTAAGAGCAAAATGCTTGTGATGGCTACTACTGGAGCGAACAGAGAAACCTTCCAGGGTTTATATTTGAAAAGCAATACTTCTGCGGTATTGGAAAAATTGCAAAAGCCGGTTTTGTTTTTCCCTGTGGATTCAAAAGTAGATAAAATCAGCAAGGCGTTGGTATGTGTAGATGTCATGAAGTATTCTAAAGAGGTTGTTCATCAATTTTATGATTTTAGTAAATTCTTCAATGCGAAGATTGAATTTGTATTCACGACAAGCGTTGAACGGATAGAAATAAGAGAAGCCATAGATCGCTTCAAGTACTATTTGAGTAAAGAAATGCCGCAAGCTACTCTCACTGTTAAAGAAGGAATAAGTCTGGAAGAAGCGGTAGATCAGCTGATCGAAGCGGATGGTATTGATTTATTAGTGATGACCAAGTATAAAAAAACGTTTTGGGAAAAGTGGTTAGTGAAAAGCGCCACTCAATCCATGGCTTATTCATCTCATATACCTGTATTAGTATTCAGCGCAGATTAAGCACTGATGAATACGCTTTTTAAAAAATTAACGGCCAGAAAAGAAGAAGGCATTGTTCGCACATTGCGAGCGAACGATGGTAAAATCGATTTTTCTTCCAACGATTACCTTGGCATGGCAACAAGCCCTGTATTGGCTGCATCAATCGAGCAAACCTACCAACAGTTTTTCCCGCATCCGGTGAATGGCTCCGGAGGTTCCAGATTGCTAGCCGGACATTTTGATTTTTACGATCAGGTAGAAAAAGACTTGGCTCGCTTTTTTGAAACGGAAGCCGTACTCATTTTCAATTCCGGTTATTCCGCCAATCTCGCCATACTCTCTACCTTACCGCAAAAGGGTGATACCATTTTGATGGATGAGTACATTCATGCCAGTCTCAAGGATGGAGCGCGATTAGGCTTTGCTTCCCGATTTTCATTTCGTCACAACGATCTGGAGGACCTGGAGAGCAAACTGAAGAAGGCGCAAGGTGCCGTCTTCGTAGTGGCTGAAAGCTTGTATTCTATGGATGGGGATTTTGCACCGGTTGTGCAACTGCAACAATTGACTGCACAATACGGTGCCTACCTGATCATTGATGAAGCACACACAACAGGTATATTCGGTGAGCAAGGCAGAGGATACCTGCAAGAGAAAAAAATAGCGGATCAAGTTCCATTTAAAATATATACCTTTGGAAAAGCAATGGGTATTCACGGTGCTTGCATTGCGGGAAGTCAGGAATTAAAAGACTACCTGATCAATTTCGCGAGACCATTCATTTATACCACGGCTATGCCTCCGCATGCCTTTGCTTCTGTTCATGCTGCGTTTTTGCATATCCAACAACACAGCGATCAGAAGAATGAGTTGCTTTCAAACATTCAGCATTGGAGCACGGCAGTGAAAGGAGTCTCCGGATTCAGCAGCAATGAAAGTCCCATTCAAACCTATACCTATCCGGGTAATCAAAACATAAGGGCATTGGCAAGTTATATACAATCAAAAAACTATGATGTGCGAGCCATCTTATCGCCAACGGTGAAAGAAGGAAGCGAACGTTTGCGTATTTGCTTGCATGCTTATAATACACCGCAGGAAATTTCCACCTTGATTCAACTGATCACAGCCTTTCATGAATAAGTATTTTGTAACAGCCATAGGTACCAATTCAGGCAAGACCATTGTCAGTGCTATTCTCACACAAGCGCTGCAGGCAGACTATTGGAAGCCTGTGCAGGCGGGCATAGAAGAGCGTGATTCGGATGTGGTCAATTCTTTATTACTGAATGATTACAGTGTCATGCATCCTGAGCGGTTCTGTTTTAAGAAAGCAGCTTCTCCTCATGAAGCGGCAGCAGAAGAAAATGTTCAAATACAATTGTCTGATTTTAGAATTCCTGAAACCGCAGGAAACGATATCATTATAGAAGGCGCAGGCGGAGTGATGGTTCCTTTGAATGAACACGATACTATTACGGATCTGGCTTTGGTATTGGGTGCGGAAGTTGTTTTGGTTTCTAATTATTATTTAGGCTCCATCAATCATACCTTGTTGTCTTACGAATACCTCAAGAAAAAGAATGTACGCATCAGAGGCATTATTTTCAACGGCCAAGAGAACGCCTATTCCAAATCCATCATCCTTTCTAAAACGGGATTGACCTGTTTACTCGACATCAAACAGGAGAAGCACTGGGACCCCTTTCTGGTGCAGCAGTATGCCGTAAAGTTATTTGACAACTGGAACAGCTGATACATGTCCAACTGGGAACATAACGATGAATTGATCTGGCATCCTTACTCTTCGCTGATGCCGGTATTCCCAAACCTGCCGGTAGCAGGAGCAAAGGGAGCATACATCCATCTCACAGACGGCAGAACGATCCTTGACGGCGTTTCTTCCTGGTGGGTGAATCTGCACGGGCATGGACATCCGGTATTGGCAGAAGCCATTTATCAGCAGGCCTTGCAATTGGAACACGTCATTTTTGCGGGTTTCACCCATCAGCCGGCCACAGATCTCGCGGCTCAACTGATTGATTATACAGCTTGTAGTTTTACCAAGATATTTTATTCAGACAACGGCAGCACGGCAATAGAGGTAGCGCTAAAAATGGCCTTACAGTATTGGGTCAACACCGGTCAATCGCGTCATAAAATCATTGCGCTGGAAGGCGCTTTTCATGGAGATACCTTCGGCGCCATGTCTGTGAGCAGTCGCAGTGTCTTTAATAAAACCTTTGATTCCCTGATGTGGGAAGTTGATTTTATTCCTTTTCCTTTTACCGAAGAGGAAGAAAATTGCCTGAAGCGATTTAAAGAACTGTTGGCACAACGCCCCGCAGCATTGATTGTAGAACCCTTATTGCAAGGCACTGCCGGAATGCGCGTATACAGCCCTGAGTTCCTGGATCGTCTGTTCGCAATGGCAAAGCAGGCGGGTGTAATTTGTATTGCAGATGAAGTATTGACAGGATTTGGCAGAACGGGTAAACCTTTTGCCTCGCATTACCTCAAGGAGAAACCCGATCTCATGTGTCTTTCCAAAGGGCTTACCGGTGGTACCATGCCTTTTGGCGTGACTCTGGCCAATCAAAAAATAGTGAAGGCATTTGATGATCCTGATCCGGATAAGATTCTCTACCATGGGCATTCCTATACGGCCAATCCATTGGCTTGTGCGGTAGCCTTAGCTAGTTTGAAATTATTGAAAGATCTATCCTGTACAACGGCTATCTCTGCGATTTCTGATGCGCAAGGAGAATTTGCTCAGCGCTTGAAGGAACGATTTGCCTTGAAACGGGTGGATCATATGGGCACCATTGTATCGTTGGAACTTCCGATTGACCCTGGTTACCTGAGTGGTATTAGAAATGAATTGTATGCTTTTTTTCTTGATCACGGTGTTTTATTAAGGCCATTAGGGAATGTTGTCTATATTCTGCCTCCTTATTGCATTGAAATGAAGGACCTTGTGCGTATCCACAAACTCATTATTGAATTGTTGGAAACTAAAGGGTTTCCCCTAAAACCTATCGCTTAAAATACCGTACTCTTTGTTACCCTAGAGATCTCCTCTTTCTTGACATGCAGCAGCTTATTTATATCACGTTTTTTATGATTTTATTGACGACACAGACCTTCGGGCAGGTGTTGTATAAAACAACGGATTTTAAAATCGCGACGCCTTATCTGGAACCTGATGGACGAGACCTGGCAATAAAGATCAATGAGAAGGAATTCATTAGTCTCGCCAAAGTGAAGGGGAGTATTTTTGGAGAATCCATTTATCAACTTGAAAAATACAATAGAGAATTGGAGGTGCTTTTCAGCGTCCCATTAAAAGCGCCTTTGGAAGAAGACTATTTCAAAATGACCTTGTCGGGCGAGCGCTTGCGCTTGTTTGCAGCAGTGCATAATACCAGAGCATTTACCACACAATGTAAAGTATACGAGTACAGTTTGGCAGATGGAAGTTTGTTGGCAGAGAAAGTATTGCATGAATTTACAGTGAAGCCATGGTCGCAAGACATGAGTAAAGCGGCTGTGGAAGAGTCTTTCCTTACAGCCATCAATTCTTGCCAACCACGCGATTTCGTGACACCTTTGGAATATACTTATCAGATTCAGTTTTGTCCTAACAATAATAAGTTCATTCTTTACATCTACGATTACTCACAAAAGAGCTTAGTGGCGCAAGCGGCGATATATGATGATGAATTGAACTTATTGGCGAAGGGCATCGTACCCATTGATAATAATTTTATCAACTATGGTTTATACCTGAACAACCGAGGAGAGGTATTTATTCTGAATGCTGATAAAGCAGGCCGTGTGGCCTTGATTCGTTTCAATATGGAAACGAAGGATAATGTCTTTTTGGATATTGCATCCTCAGCGTCCAGACGTTACAATTTCAAATTGAGATTTTTGAATGATGACGAAGTCTACATCATGAATCTTTCATCTCGCTCCAACAAGTTGACAGGCTTTATGTACAGCAAGTTTAATTTTAAAGAGAAAGCGATTGATAAAATTAATCACCATGATCTTTCCGAAGGCTTGTTACAAACCTCCAAGATACTAAGAAGCAACAATAAGAGTTATTCATCGGAAGACGATTGGGAAAATTACAATATCACAGATTTATTCCTTAATGAATACGAAAAGATTATCGTCGTGTTGGAAAAGCAGAAAATTGAAAGTGCGATGTTTAATTTTCAACCCAATACGGTAAATAATGCGGCGAACTGGTATGAGAAAGCAGGTAGAGTGAATACCGGTCCGATCATTATGTACTCGTTCAACAATGAAGACATGCTCTTATGGGAAAACTACCATTTGAAAGAACAAAGCAATGACCTTACGGCAGGTATACTTTCTGCTTCGCATGCCATGACGGTTACAGAAGATGGTAAACTATTAATGACTTATGCTTCTGCCTCCAATGCATCCGGTTTGTACAACGAAATCAATTACTTATTGTTTGAAGAAGCCTCCGGTTCCAAGTTGAAAAATATTAAACTGGACAACAAAGAAGGCTTAAGCATTTTGAAAGATTATACCATCTGGTTTGATGATGCCGTGGTTATGGCCGCGAGAAAGGGAGTCTTTGGAAAGAAAAGTAACTTAGTGCGTTACAATAATAACGTATCTGAATAATTATACTACTCCTTGGGTTTTCAGAGTAGCTTAAAGCACCAAGTTTCAAATGATAAATTCCAAATTCGTATTCATCAAACTATTGCCATCTCTCAGCATTCCTTTAGCTGTTTGGCATTTGATGATTGGAGCTTATTTGAAAGTTGTATGTTGGATTTTGTAATTTAATCTAACATAACTAAACCACGAATTCTGAAATTATTTTTTTCGCACTTCGTTCTGTTGCTCCACTCTCATTTTATTACCACTTGATGGTGGACTTATTTAGAAAAGCATCAATTCCTTTTTTACAATCTTCCGAACTACGTGCCTGTGCATTCATTTCAGCGGCGTATTTCAGGCTTTCTGATAAAGACATGTTTTGAATTTCTGCCATCATTTTTTTTGTCATCGCTAAAGATTGCGAGGAGTTGTGTATGCAAATTTCCTGTGCAAATTCATACACTGTTTTTGCCAGTGCATTTTCATCCTCTACAATTTGATTGATGAGACCATAGTTCAAGGCTTGCTGGGAATGAATGACATTACCTGTCAGTAATAATTCTTTCGCTCTTGCTTCACCTATTTTTCTTACCAGAAAACTCATCACAATGGCCGGAATAAAGCCGATTCTGGTTTCGGTATAACCATAGTTCGCATCTGCTACACTGAAAGAAAAATCGCAAACCGTAACTAGCCCACACCCACCGGCAATCGCGTGTCCATTGACTTGCGCGATGACTATTTTGGAAAGTTGATAAATCGTTTTGTACAAAAGCATCAATTGCTGCGAATCTTTTAAATTGTCTTCGTATGAATTGTTCTGCAATTGTTTTAAATATTCCAGATCAGCACCTGCGCAAAAAGTATTCCCCTGTCCTGTTAAGATAATGATCTTCACTTCCGGGTTGGCTTCCGCTTCTTGGAAGGCTTGTATCAGTTCTAATACTACTTTGTCATTGAGCGCATTTCTTTTTTCCGGTCTATTGATGGAGATGTAAGCGAGGCGGTCTTTTATTTCAGTCTGTATCCAGTTCATAAGAAGAAGTCATGCTGTAAAAAGATTTTTTACCATGCAGCGAAAAAATCTTTTGGTTGGGTATCGGTTTATTGTTAGGATCAAGGTACGAAGATTTGATTGTATAATCCAGAAGCAATACCTCACAATTTTCGAAGAAATCATCTTTTGGCTGTGTTTGGACAGACTTTTTGCGCCATACACCAACACGTTTTGACCCCTGCTGCAGGATAAAGGAACATTGAGGCTTAATGCTTATCAATTGATACTCCTTTATAAATTGCTCCGTGATGAATAAATCCGCCGCGCGCTGAAGAGCTACATCTTGTTTGTATTGCAATACCCAGGCTTCGTGTCCGCATGAGAAAAGGTATTGCCGTTGATCCTTTTTGCCACTGACTAAAAGAGCAGGTTGGTGAAAATGTGTGATCATACGGTAGTGCAGAGAACCGCAAAGCAAGGTCAGGCTGACCGAGATTCCCCATAGCCATTTGACTTGTCGTTGTGTAAACAATAAAATGACCATTAAAAGTCCTGCATAAAGCAGGATCAGCTCCACCGTGGATAATGAAATACGAGTGATGGTAGGATGAGGTAAATAGGAAATCAGTTGCAGGATGTAGAATAGACCATCGGTAAGTCCTTCAATCAGCAGTACCAATAGTTCATTGAGGTAGGGTACATCATAAACAAAGAGCAAGATGACGGCCAGAAAAAGGAGTACTGTTGTTAAGGGAACGACGATAAGATTAGCCAATAAGAAATAAACCGGGAATTGATGAAAGAGGTGTACAGAATAAGGGAAAGTAGCGGTTTGAGCTGCCGTACTGATGAGCAATGCATTCAAAAGATACGCCATAATTTTATTGGTGCTTTCCTGTATGTCTAACGAGGAGGCAATCAGTATTCCCGCTACGGCCAGGAAGGAGAGTATAAATCCCGCGTCGGCCAGGTAGTAGGGGTTATAAAGGAGCATAAGAAAAGCAGTTGCAAATAAACTGTTGGTATTTTGATTGTCACGTTGCACTATTTTACTCAGTAAAACCAAGGTGATCATGATCGCTGCACGCGAAGCAGAGGCTTGTAAGCCGGTGATGAAAATGTAAAACCAAATGAGGAGAAGTATGATCAGGTTAAACGCGATGCCATGCTGCCGCAGTCGAAGAAGGAATGCGATAAAAGAAAGGCATTGATAGATCAGTACCACATGCATGCCTGAAACGGCCAATACATGAATGGTGCCACTGGTAGTGAAAAGTTGTTTGTCTGTTTCTTCCAGATCAGAACGTTTCCCAATCAATAATCCTGTTACCAAAGCATAGGCTCTCTTGTGTTGTATTTTTTTTGTCAATAAGGATTCTAATTGTTGTCTCGCCTTGATCGCGTAGTATTTGGGAGAGAAGGTAGAACCGGAAGAGTCAAGGATAAGCGGTTTTGTTTTCACATAGGTGGTATAATATACATTTTGATGGGCAAGGAAACGGGTATAGCTGAAGTCGAAAGGGGTCTCTGCTTTTAGTGGTTTTGTAAGTGCACCTTTTAGGTAAACTATTTCTTTAAATTGTATGCGCCATGAAGTATCAGCAAGTGTCACTTTCATGGTAAAACGATAAGGAATCCATTGGTTCGCTTGTTGAATCTGTTGCACCCGGAGTAAAAAGTTGATGGTTGTGTTTTTTTGTTCGGGTTCTGTGACAACTTCTCCGATAACAGCTGTAGCACAGGTTATATCCTTTGTTGGAGGATATGACCATTGATTCCGTTCATCAGAGGTTAGGAAACGGATACTGCCAAGACAAACAAAGAGCAGGAAGAGCAGTAGACCGCTGATGTGTATTCGTTTTTTGTAAAAATAGAACAGTATAAACAATACGACCAGCGCCATTGTGATTCCTGCTGTTAGCAAAAGCTTGTAGGCATAAGCGCTGAGTATAAAATCAGGTAAGTCGGTGAAAGTATAGGCGAGTAAATTGCCGCCGATAAATCCGAAACCTACCTGAACAAAAGGATACTTTGTCCAGAAAAAATGGTTCATAAAAAATAAAAAGTAGTAAGTAATAAGTTATTAGGGTGTCAGGTCTTTCGACCTGACACTGCTAGTTAGAGCTTAAAAATGAGGGTACCCCTCGGCCTGTCCCCTGACAGGCCGAAACGATAGTTTAAAATCTATCCATATAATGAGTCAATAGATTGAATTCATCATATCCTGTATGATAAAATGCTGCAGAAGACCACCGATAGCTTTCAGGAGACTCAGCTAGATTCCATTTGTCATTAAGAGGATTATCATGAATATAATCTATTTTCTGTTCTATCTTTTCTCTACTATCCATCAATATAGCTAAAGAATCTCTTTGCCAAAATCTGTGATTACGTTCTTTAGTCTTTTCAATAAAATTCACTAATACTTGTGGATGGTTCGCTTTCAGGTGTTTTAAAAATTGACTGCTTGTCCATTTATTCAATGAAGCGTGTGGCATTTCCTTACCATTTTTTTCTAACGTTTCCCAAATTATATGTAAATGATTAGGCATGATAACATATGAATAAATTTTAATTTTGTTTTGGTGTTTCAGCCATTGTAACTGTTCTATTATTACTTCTTTATAGTAGTCTTTTTTTAGTAAGTGTTTCCATTCTTTAATGGTGCTTGTCCAAAAATAAACTTCACCTATGTTTATTTGTGAGTTTCGCGTAGTCTTTTTAATAACCTGCATAGATTTGTGTGTTAAAAAATGGGAAAATATATTTAATAGAATTCATTATCAATCAGATGGCCTGTCAGGGGACAGGCCATGGTGAAGAAGAAGAATGTTCTTTGTCTAAATAACGATTTCTGAGTCCCATATAGAAAAATATGTTAAAAAATAATGAATGATGTCGTGGTTAGTCCATCCGTGTCAGGTCTGAAGACCTGACACCCACTCAAAAAATATTTGCAAAAAAATTATTTCAACACCATCATCCGCCAGGTAGACACATTGCTATCGCCGGCAATCACTTTGATGATGTACAATCCGTCGGCCCATTGTCTGACGTCTATGATTTCATTATAAACAGCCGTTTCAGGATTTTCATGATCAAATACTTTTTTTCCCAAGCGGTCAAAAATCAATACATGCACTTTGGTGGGATCTTGAAAAGACATCGCCAGCGCTACTGCGTCTTTGGACGGATTAGGATAGACCTGCAATTCCGATGGTTCTGTGGATACTACAGAGATGTAATTTGTTTTTGTTTTACTGCTTGCTCCGGCCGGAGTAGTGTTACTAGCCGTTAAGCTTACCGATTTGAAACCGGTCGTGCTGTAGGATACGGTATGAGGTCCTTTGCCTGTGGCAGTGGCCGGTACGGCATCGACGCCAAAATCCCAATTGTAACTGTCAATCAAACCAGTCGAATGATCGGTAAAGGTAATCGTTTCATTCTCGAGTACTCCGCTTGTTTTGGAAGCATAGAAATCAGCTTCGGGCGGACTTACTTTTACAAGGATGTAATTATTCTTGATGAGCACATCAGACCCGTATGTTCCCGTCACGGTTAAGGTTACATTCTTAAATCCGGCCGTAGCATAAGTGACCGCATGAGGTCCTATGCCTGTTGCCGTGGCAGGTGATGCATCGGCACCAAAGTCCCAGCTATAGGTATTGATGTTGCCTGTCGACAGGTCCGTGAAAAGGGTTGTTTCGGAAATTTTTGCTTGTGTAAGGGATGCGGAAAAATTAGCATGAGGAACATAACAGGTATTGCAGCATCCTAAAGAATTTTGTATCGCAATTCTTCTCGGACTCACAGCCATGGCACTTTGCATACGCGCCTTCTGATCGCCGCTGAACATGTTCATACAGGCATCATCAGAATAGTCCATGTAGTTTTGTATCATGCGTGTGCTGCCGCATTGAACAGGCGCAAAGCAGGACGGTTTGCCTGCATAAAAATCATTGCTGCAAGACGGAACGTCTGCGCAGAAATCATCTCCGGAGCAATCAGACTCATCGCCCCAGATGTGAATGAGATCCAACCAGTGTCCGACTTCATGCGTAGTGGTACGTCCTAAGTTATATTTTGTGCTGGTAGAGATATTGCGCCCAAAGGTTAAGTAACTAATTACTACACCATCTGTCGTAGCCGGTCCCTGGTTATCTGAGATGTCACTAGGGAATTGTGCATAGCCCAATACATGATTGTCCAGTTCGCATACCCAGATATTTAAGTATTCATCGCTTGGCCAATAGGAGAGACCTTTCATGAAAATTTCATCTGAAGGGTTGTAGGCATCGTAACTTGGCTGTGCATTGTATACTCTCAGAATACCGTTTGTAGGATCTCCATTCGGATCTCTTACCGCCAGACAAAATTCGATTTGAACGTCTGCGGCAACGGGTTTGTAGATCGAAGGCGTATTGGTGGTGTCGGCATTGGTTCTGCGGAAGTCTTCATTCAATACCGCGATTTGATCCAGGATTTGTTGCGTAGGAATGTTTTTTCCGCCGATGGCACCGCTGGAAGTATTGTGGATGACATGAACGACAACGGGAATGGTATAAATGGCCGCCCCACCGGTCGTGCGTTGTTGTTTGAATTTTTGTGTATGGATATGTTCCTGCAACTTTTGTTCAAAGCGCTTACGACTTGCTTTCCATTCTGGATGACGGCTGTTGTTGATAGAGTCTACCTGCGTGGTCACGCATTTCTGCGCCATCGCCTGTTGTGTAAACACCGTACAAAAAATGAATAAAAAATGCAGGAGTCTATTTTTCATTGTTTTCAGTCGCTTTTTTTTCGTAGGCACCAATTATTTTGCCGACCAGCTTATGCCTCATCACGTCGGTTTTCGTCAATTCGATAACTCCGATCTCCTTTATTTTTTTTAAGGTATCGATGGCATCGATCAAACCGGAACGCTGGCTTTTCGGTAAGTCAATCTGCGAGCGGTCTCCGGTCACGATCATCTTACTGTTGGCACCCATCCGCGTTAAAAACATTTTCATTTGCATCGGCGTGGTATTTTGCGCTTCATCCAAAAGGATGAAGGCATTGTGCAAGGTTCTTCCCCTCATGTACGCCAGCGGTGCGATTTCAATGATGCGGTTTTCGTAATAGTACTTTTGTTTTTCAGGAGGCAGCATGTCGTCTAATGCGTCATAGATAGGGCGCAGGTAGGGATCAATTTTCTCCTTTAAATCTCCCGGTAAGAAACCAAGGTTTTCACCTGCTTCTACCGCCGGTCTGGTAATGATGATTTTCTTTACTTCTTTATGCTTCAGGGCACGTACCGCAAGGGCTACAGAAATGTAGGTCTTGCCTGTTCCTGCCGGACCGATGACAAAAGCCAGGTCATGTTCCTGTATCGTTTGCACCAGCTTGGCCTGATTGGCCGACTTGGCTTTGATCACATTGCCTTTATGTCCAAAGAGAATGACATCCGTTCCGGAAGGATCTTCCGGACTGAGTTTTTGTTCTTTGGTGTAGTACTTGATATAATCAGCTGTCAGTGCTCCATAGCGGCCGTAATGATCCAATAAGGTATTGAAAAGGTCCGTAAACCGTTCGATTTCGATGGCAGTAGCAATGACTTTGACCTGATTGCCACGCGCTACCAGTCTGGCGTTGGGGAAGATTTCTTCCAGGACTTTCAGGTTACTGTTTTCCGCACCCAAAAAATCAAGTGGGGAAATGGCCTCCAGGGTAAATACTTTTTCTATCAAGTTCTCTAGATTTGATTGTTAGACTAATAAATTTCTTAATTTTACTTCAATATAACATACCAAAGAGAAAATAAAACTTATTTTTTATGGGTTTGATCACCTTCATGTCGGATTTTGGTTTTAAGGACCCGTATGTGGCTGCTGTTAAGGCCCGCATCTTGTCTATCAACCATACTATTCCGGTAGTGGACATCAGTCATGAAATCGAGCATTTTAATATTCCTCATGCGGCTTATGTATTAAAAACGGTCTTTCGGGAGTTTCCTCAGGGAACGGTTCACCTGGTTTGCGTAAATGTGCCCATTACCGGCGATGAACGCCTGGTGGCGGTAAAATTGGAGGAACATTTTTTTGTGGGTGTTGACAATGGTTTCTTCTCTTTATTAAGTGACAAGAATCCTACCGCGATCGTAGAAATCCAGAAGGATGCCAATTATTCGAAGGTGTTTCCTGAGAAAGGTGTTATGGCCAAAACAGCCGTAGCGCTCGCCAGCGGTACTCCTATTTACAACGTAGGAAGGCAAGTGGCCGAATTGCATCGCATGCTCAACCGCCAGGTGCGTTTGGGAAAAGATCAAATAGCGGGTCACATCATTCACGTAGACAATTACGGTAACTTGATTTCCAATATCAAGGAAGAAGATTTCACCAAGCTTCGTGAAGGGAGACAGTTTTTAATTCGTATTTCTCGCTATAGTTCACCTTATTTGTTTGATTCTTACAATCACTTGGAAGATGGAGAAATACTTCCTGTTTTCAACAGCAGTGGTCATTTGGAAATTGCGATTCGCCACGGCAACGCGGCTCAGTTGCTGGGGATGGGCTATGATAGTCCGGTGTATATAGATTTTATTTAGGAAGAGTTGAGTTTTTTTCTGAATTGATTCTGTGTTTGGTAAGGATAATTCCACTGTGTTTTAATGAGTGATTTGGATTGGGGCTGCCCCTGCGGGTCGGGCTATCCGCTGCAAGTCCTCGCTCGGATCATACTATCGTTATATAAAGACCTAATGGCTCGCTGTGGGCTTTCCGCTGCTATCCCTCAGCCAAGCAATCTTTTGAGAAGAGACTTACCTTCTCCATATTTCGTTAATATAGTAGTATGCCATTCTAATTTTTGACAGATTCTATACGATGAGAAAAATCATCTTCTTTTTATGTTGTTTTCATTTGGCTCTATCTGCTTCTGCTCAGGATAATTCATTGGACAATTATGTCAGTGAATACACCTACATCTACAAACTGGACAAAGAAGATGTGTATGCGATTCATGTGAAGAAGAAGTCGAAGCAAATGAAACCGTATTTGCATACATTGTTTGACTCTGTTAAAACAAGAAATGTAAATACTTATTCTTTTCCAATTGGCAGCTACCTATTGGTTTCTGCTTATCGAGAAGAACTTAAGATAGAGGAAAAATTGGTGTGTACTATATTTCCTCAATTGATGCGTAATGGAAAAGATTTTCAATTGTTGGTATTGGATGAAAATGGAAATGTCATCCATCAGGCAGAAGTCCGATTGAACGGCGAGCGCATCGCTTTTAATGCGCAACGCCAATATTATTTCAAAGCTAACATGCGGAAATCGAGTACGTTGGAAATTAGTTATGGCGATAATTTTATTTGTGGAAGTGTTTATGTTTCAAAGAATAGAAAAGATTTAGACTTTTATGTAAGCAAGGTTATTGCTTTAGGAGAGCGCATCATACAAAGAACAAAACCTGGCATTTCTTCGGGATATTTACTGACGAGTAAACCTATGTACAGATTAGGCGATACGGTGAAGGTGAAGGCTATTGCTTACAAGCGCAGCAAACCTTACCGTAAAAAGGCCGATTTGTTTTTGTCTTATACAGATGCGAAGAGCTATCGCACGGTGCAATTAAAAATAGCGGACCTGTTTCCGGATCGGGACGGCAATTTTTTGTTTGACTTTAAACTCAGCGATACCTTCCTGTTGGATAAACCTTATTCCTTGCTGTTGAAAAACAAGAGACTGCGCATTGAGAATGAATTTTTGGTAAAGGATTACCGCCTGGAAGATTATACCTTTAGAACACATCTTGTTAAAAATAATTACAGTGCGTTAGATACCGTTTCATTTTCTTTTGATGCACACGATATATTTGGAAATCCATTAGATGACGGCAAAATACGAATACAAGTATCGGCACAGCGACTGACTGTCAAAGAGGCTATGCCGGATTACATTCCGTTCAGTATCCTGGATACTACCGTCTTGCTGACATCCGGTAGAAACAATCGCTTTATGATCCCTTCACATTATTTGCCTAAGGTAGCGGGAACATTTTCAGTGGATTTGTTTTATACCGATGCCCAGCAACATAGTAAGAGAGAAACACTAGAATTTTCGGTAGAAGACAACAGCAATTATTTCAGTATAAACAGAGAAGATTCACTCACGGTCATACAACATTTTCAAAACGATCAATCGATACCTTCAACTGTACTGTTGGTTTTTACAAGCGAAGGACTTCATAAAACAATCGATTTGCCATTTAGAGGGTATATCCATCCTTCTCTTATTCCGAAGAAGATCATGTATCAGGATCAACATTATCCTTTACTGATGCCTGGTCAGGAAGAGCCACAGTTTGTGAAGGAGAAGACTGAAACAGGTTATATCATCCGTTCTGTCAACGTGAATGATATTCCGTTTAGTTATCAATTGTTTCGAAATAAGAAATGCATAGCGGAAGGTTATGGAACAACGTATTCATTCCACATAAAAGAGGGAGAAGAGAAAACCTATACTTTAAAGGCGAATTATTTTTCTAATGGGTGCCAAGAAATCAAAAGGGTGTTTTCTCCTGAGAATACTGGGTTGAAAATGACGACAGATATTCCTGCCTCTATAAAACCTGGTGATACAGCTTCATTCACGATCACTGTCAGGGACAAAAAGAATCATCCGGTAAAAGGGTTAAACATTACAGCCAGTGCATTGGATGCAAAATTCAAATCCATTCATTACCCTGAATATAGTTCTTCAAAACCAAGAGTGGATGTGCCTGAATCAGACATGTCCTTGCAGGTAAGCAGAGGGTATAAATTTTCTGAACGCACAAATGCGGAGTGGAATCGATTGTTTCATTTCGATACCTCCTTGTATTATCGGTATATGCATCCGCAGCCCAATGGTTTTTATCATTACATGGATAACAAAGATTCTATCGCAGAGTTTGCTCCCTATATCGTCGATAATAAGGACGGTAGTTGGATGTATTACATTCTGGTGGATGATCAGCCGGTTTATTTCAGTTATTACGAATACACCTCTTTTCAAAGAAATAGTGTTCCTTTTTCTTTTTTGGCAACTCCAGGATATCATCGCATAAGCATTCGCACAGCAAAACATTTGGTAGAAGTAGACAGTGTACTTTTTATATCCGGTAAAAAATTAGATTTTTCTATTGATCTTACAATGAAAGATCAGAGCAAATGTAAAATTATTAAAGCGAGTGATCGCCTCTCAACAGCTGAAATTACAAAACTTAACGCACGTAAAATATACCTAATCAATCATCTCAAGGAAGATGTGATCGTAAACTTGGGCTATACCAAAGTAAGAATTGATAGAGACAAATACTTCATTGTTTTTAATGACCAGCCGCTGATCATTCATCGCCGAGGGCAACAAGATACTGTTCAGTTAAAAGGTATAACCAATATTGACATTCATGAGTCAGGTATTTTTACCAGCTTAGATTCCAAAGCGAAACCCGCGGTTTATGCAGGGTATTCATTAAAAGGAACTACGTACTATAGTTCGGCTCCGCAACCTAAAGATTTGTTGCGGATGATTTATTATAATCCAACGAATCTATCCAACGAAATAATTCCTCAACCTAATCAGTATTATGAAGGACATAAGACAAAGGAAGGACTAGGAACATTTTTCCTTAATAATTATGTTGCTCAGCCTTGGTTGTCTTATTCTCTTATGCGACCAGACTCCAGTTCATCTTTCTATGATGAAATCTATCCCTTGATTTATAATGTAAAACCAGGGGGATATGATCTTATCGTACGGTACGATTCATTGCATGTCGCACATCAATTGGTCAATATTAAGTCGAATGCGATAACCATCATAGACGCCAAGCTGTTGGTGAAGGATACTAGTTTTGTTTCTCTTGCTGCGATATATCCTGGAGCTTCTGAATCATTTCATGAGGTCAACATACAAAATTATGTCCGTGATTACCGCTATTCCTACCCAGTCGACAGGGAGCCATCGTATCGCTCTTCTTACAGTTATTCAAAGCATCTTCGTTTCAATCCACGCAATCGTTACCTTATGATAGGAGGTGGGCTGACGATGACACAATGGGATGTAGATCAGTCCGGATGGCAACCAAAGAATTTCGTTTCCTTGGAAGTCTTCGTTGCCAATAAATTATTGCCGAGAATTACCGGTGAATTAAACCTGCAGTATATTCACGCCAATCTATATCGATCAACCCTTCACTTTGCGACGAAGCAATTGGCGCTTTCTTCTTTTATTTATGTTGACTTATTTGAGAACAGAGGAATGTATCCAAAGCGAGTAGGTTGGACACCTTTTTTAAAAACAGGTTTCTCTGCTTTCTTGGGTTTGGATACGGATGCTTCGTCTGCTGTCAAACCCTCCTGGATACATCCCATGGTACCGGTTGGAGTAGGATTTCGGTATAAGTTTGCTAAACACATTGACCTGAGTACCTCTATTGTGCGTTACCTTAATTTGATGGGAGGAACTTACAACAGTACTTCGCTGGGAAGTTTTAATCAACTGGAAACCTCTGTTATTTATATTATTCCAGCCAAAGTAATATGCCCTAAATTCCGTGACGGGCCTGGCGGAGGACGTTCGTACAGTGTGGTCACAGACAATCATTATATTTTTGAAAACGATCTGGAGGAGAAGCCTAGCTCATTGCCTGTGAAGGTAAGAACATCCTTTAATGACTTGGCGTATTGGCAACCTGCCTTGAAGACCGATTCACAAGGTCAGGTCACTTATAAGGCAACGTTTCCGGAAGACATTACCGTTTGGAAAAACTACATCATTGGTGTAGGCAAACACAACCAACACCTAACAAAAGTAGATTACATGGCGGCTATCCTTCCTTTAACGATTAAGTTAAATGCGCCTCGTTTTCTTATTGCTCAGGATTCATTTACAGTGTATGGTCAATTATTAAATGCTACCCAGCAATTAGGAGTTGATGTGCATTGCGTGATTCAATCCGGTAAAAGCATCATTACAAAAGATACGCTTTTGGTGCGTAAGGCTACCGTATCGGCAACATTCAGGGCAGGAGAAAGCGATAGTACGGTTGTGCAAGGTATCGTACAATCGCCCGCAGTAGGAAACGATGGAGAGTCCCAGAAAATTCCTGTAGGGTATGCCGGTGTACTGAATGCCCGTGGAAAGGCTTTCTCTACTTTGAGCGATAGTAGTTTTACTTTTACAACAGATTCTATTATCGGTGGGAAATTAATGGTGAATACTTCTGCTTTAGATGAGATGGTAAAAGATTTAGAAAATCTGCAAGACTACCCCTACGCTTGCATGGAGCAGACCGCTTCAAAATTAAGAGGCATGCTGCTGATGAAATCAATTTGCAAAACACGTGGAAAAACTTTCAATGGGGAAAATAATATTCATCAATTATTGAAAAGACTGGAAGATAAACAGCAAGCCAACGGCTCATGGGGCTGGTGGCATGAGGACTCAGATCTGGCATTGACTACTTATGTTACATTGGTTTTGAAACAAGCAGATAGCATGGGCTATTCCGGAGGAAAGTATAAAAGATCTTTAGAATACTTGCAGCGTTTTGCTAAAGACAGCGTGATAAAGCTAAACGTGTTATTGGCTCTTTCAGAACTCCATGTTCCTTTAGATAGCAATACGTTAAATACTGTTGAGCGCGCAACATACAATAGCGATATGGAAGTGATCAGTTGTATACGCATCCTGCAATTGAACAAACGACCTTATTCGATTAAAAAGTTATTGGCACTGAGAAAACAAAATGCATTTGGTGCTGCTTACTGGGGGAATGAAACTTGGAATTGGACAAACAATCAAGTGCCTGCAACCTTGCTGGCTTATAAAATTCTCCAACAACACGGAGCGCATGAGCAGGAATTAGAAGACATCAGACGTTACCTTTATTCCTCTAAAGAAAATGGATATTGGAGAAATACGGTAGAAACTGCTTCTGTCATAGATTTACTCTTGCGAGAAATGAAGCCCCTTTCAGGTAATCTGAAAACGGAACTTTCAGTTAATTCAAAAACGGTGGCTTTGCCTTA
>JAQZBV010000050.1 GCA_029237685.1 Cytophagaceae bacterium
TTCATTTATTCCTTACTTACTCTTCGCAGTTATGGGTGTGTAATAACGAATTCCGTTCTTCTGTTATTCGCCATACCTGCTTCCGTATCATTGGTGTCGGCGGGTTTTAGTTCACCGTATCCTTTAGATTTCAATCTGTTCTGCTTGATGCCATGTGCATGCAGGTATTCTATACATGCTTTTGCCCTGGACAAAGCCAGTTTTTTATTATATTCTTCGGTGCCGCGGTTATCGGTGTGTGCCGATAATTCGATTTTCATCGTGGGGTTTTCTTTGAGCAGTTTAACCACATAATCCAGCTCAAAGGAAGATTCAGGTTTCAATAAGGCTTTGTCAAAATCGAAGAAGACATTCTTCAGCGTAATGCCTTTGCCAACAGCCAGTCTTTCCAACGCCACATCTTTGGTAATTTCCTTGGTGCCGTTTGAAAGAGGGATGTTGAAATTTTCAGAATAAAAAAGATATCCATCCCTATGCACCGCTATTCCATAGTTCTTTCCTGAAGTCAGTACGATGGAATAGTTTCCCGTTAGACTATCGGCATAAAGCACAGTCAGCGGTTTAGCCAGCGTGTTATCCGTTACACTGACTTTAGCGCCAAGCGGAGCCTTCGTGGCTTTGTCGGTCACTGTTCCTTTCAGCAAAACAGCCACAGCTTGTATTTCTTCTAGAGGAATAGGTGTATAACCAGCCTTACGTTCATACCCGATGGTATACAAAGACGTGAGTAAAGTAGAGTCAACCTTATTATTCAACAAGCTGAAATATAACATATCATCATTGCCTTTGCCTCCTTCATTACGGTTGGAGGTAATGTATCCTGTTTGCTGATCTTCCAGAAAAGTAATTCCGAAATCATCCGTCCTAGAATTGATCGGATATTTCATGGGCACCGCTTTTCCGAAAACACCGTTGCTATTCAATGCCACACAGATATCCGTGCCGCCTAAACCTTGATAACCGTCTGAGGAGAAATAGAAATTTCCTGCTGCATCCAGGTTAGGGAATTTTTCTCTGTTAAATGTATTGATATGGGGGCCCATATTTACAGGTTTACTCCAGCCAGAAACCTCGCGGCTGCAAACGTATAAATCTGTTTCACCGTATCCACCCGGCATATCGGAAGAGAAATACAGTTTGGCACCATCAGGACTAAGCATAGGATGAGCCACTGAAAAGGTGTCGCTGTTATAGGCGAAAGGAACTTCTTTCGTCCATTTACCGTCCTGCATCGTCGATAGGAATATTTTATTCCTTTCAATGTTCAACGTCTTCTTTTCTTTTCCTTCCAAAAATTTCTCTACCCGAGAAAGATAAATGGTATCAAAGTTTTTGGAAAAAGAAGCGAAAGCATTGTGGTAACTGCTGCTGATGTTCTTATCACCAAACCGGACGATGTCAGTAAAAGTAGAATCGTTACTCTTTTTGCCATAATACAAATCCAGGTAATTGGATCCGGTCCAGCCGTATGTTTTGTTGTGACCAGGTGTTTTTCTGGAGGTAGTAAAAACAATACCATCCTTATATATAACAGGCCTCAAATCTGCCTCTGCCGTATTGACGCTAGACATATTGGTTATGGTGATCGGCTCATCTGTTTTATGGTCTGCTGCCATACGGTCTATAGCCTCGCTGAAAAATTTTCCAGTGGGATCACCTGGCATTAACGCGGTATACTGATCAAACGCTATTTTCGCCTTGGCATCATTTCCATTGCTTCTCAGCACTTGTCCGTAATGCAGATAAAACTCAGGCTTACTGTAAATACCTGCCTCGTTCACTTTGTCATAGGCTGCTTGCTGTTCTTTATAAAGATTCATTTTACGGTAGCACTCTCCCAGCTTAAAGTAAACATCTGCATCAGGATGTTTGGCAGCTGCCTTCTCATACAACTTTGCCGCACGGGAATATTCCCATCTTTCAAAAAGCCGATCTGCTTTAGGTGTTTTCGCCATCGCTGCTGTACAAAACAGAACAGCCATCAGGAGCATGTATATGTATTTCATTGTGGTATCTTTTATCTTGGTTGATGTTAGAAAAATCTTGGACTTGACATTCTGGTTTTGTTGCGGCTGATGTCAAAGCCAAGCATGATCTCATGCGTTCCGATGCTGTTGTATGTGCCGTTGCGGTTTAAATAATAATCGTAAGCATAACCTGCTGAGAGGTATTCGGTGAATTGAAACTGTACAATGCCAATCAGCATGTTATCCATGCCCGCCATGTTGATTCTTTTTGCCGATCTGAAACCTGCACCCAGAAACAACTTCTCATAAAAGATAAAGGAGCCGTCAATTTCAGCCACCGCCGGAGCTGCGCCAACATATTTTACCAAAACAGATGGTCTGAAATCTACCGCTGCACTGACCGGAATGACGACACCAGAAGTCAGGTACAGTTGCCTGTGGAACTTGGCCCGGTTAGCACCGGGCGCATCCGTCAATCCGAACCTTGATTGTAGCAAATGGTTTGCGCTTAAGCCAAGATAAAACCTCGTTTTATAAAGATACAAACCCGCATTGACATCAGGCACCCAGCTGGAGGAAGTATTGTTGGTAAAAGCCGGATCAAAATCATCATTGATATTGATCTCATTCCAATTAATCCTGATGTTATTCAAACTTCCGCTCATTCCGAAAGACAACTTCGTCTTCTCGGTTAAGGGAAGATGATAAGCAACCACGGCGCTCACACCGGTGTTCTTCATAGGACCAAGCTCGTCATTATTCACTTGCAACCCGAGTCCGATCCGGCTGTTGGGTAGCGCACTGTGTACGGTCAGCGACTGAGAGCTAGGAGCACCAGGCATAGATACCCATTGACTACGGTGTACCAAGCTTCCTGAAAGCACTTCTCTGCTTCCGGCATAAGCGGGATTGATATAGACCGGATTGAAAAAGTACATCGAGTAAGCCGCATCCTGTTGCGCGAAAGCGCTTGAGGAGAGTAATGCCATCACTATTGAATAGATTATTTTCATGATTTTAATTTTATCTTATACTTATCTTTTGACAAACACCCAACCTCTTTTTTCTGTCTCATCATACTTGATGATGTAATAGTAGTTCCCATCCGGCAAATCCACTCCGTTCATGTTTTTACCTGTCCATACATTGGCTTGGTTATCATACCCGGTTCCTTTCCATACTTCACTGCCCCAACGGTTGATGATGAGCACACTGTTGTTAGGGTGCTGACTAAGCACGGGAATCTGCCAATCATCATTATGGTTGTCTCCGTTAGGTGAAAAACCATTGAAGAATTCCAGGTTAAGTCCAATTGTCTGAGTCATGGAGTCCTTACCACAGCTATTCGAAGCGATCAGTTTAACATCGTAAGAACCATCTGAGGTATAAGTGTGAGTCGGATGGGTGGAAAGCGAAGTTTGACCATCTCCGAAGTTCCATACATAACTTGTAGCACCTGAAGATTGATTGGTAAACTCATAGGTCCTATTGCCGGTCAACAGGTACTGAAAGTCCGCTATCGGCAGGGAGTTTACGCTCACCACGGTGACTGCGGAACTTGCATTTACACCGCTGCAGGCATTCGGAGAGCTTACGGAATAACTTCCTGAACTGAATACGGTAATGCTTTGTGTGTGCGCACCGGTGGACCAGTTATAAGAAGAAGCGGGATTAGCGGTAAGTACCACAGAGCCACCCTGGCAAAAAGTGGTAGGTCCATTTGCCGTGATAACCGGAGAGCCTTCGTTGATAGCCATATTTACCGTATGTGTAGTAATGGCTCCATTCATGGAAAGCACTCTGCCATCTATCGTATCTCCGATAAATAAGCTGATGGCTCCTGGATTGGAAATGATCGTTCCCCTGAAAATAGAATGGTCATTGATATCTACTGCTCCTCCATTCACCAACCAGAAAACATTGCTTGATTTTGCACCATTCTGAAGCACAACATTGGACAAGTTCTTTGCGATGAAAGCAGCATTCATCTTAATTACAAATACAGCATCCGGGTTACCCTGTGCATTTAAGAAAACGGTATCTGTAAGAAAGGGCGGTGGAGGATTGGCTGCACTCATTAAATATACATGAGGTGTCAGCACCAGACTGTGTCCAAACTCTGAGGGATAAAGCAATTCTATGTCTACCGGTAAAGCATCAAGATAAGTAACCACATCGGCAAGGTCTGCACTAGCCTGAATGGTTGATCCGTCGCCAACGGGATGAAGGGTTCCGTCTATCATAGCAGGAGTATAACCTGTAACCGTTCCGCCTCCTTGGGTGCCTACATCACCGATGATGGATGAAGTACCTGTATTAAGGAGAGCGCCGTTTGCCGTGAGGATGGCATAACAAGCTGTTGTTCCAAGATCCGGTGCGGCAGGACCTGTAAGCATCGCTCTTCCGCAGCCTAATGGAATCTTTGCAGTAAGACCTGTATTTACAGCCACAGCACCGGTAGTAGATAATGCCCTTCCTTCCAGGAAGACATTAGTACCCATCGATATTGAACCGTTATGCGCAATGATATTTCCTCTCATCTTCGTACCAGTAGCTAAGGCTACCGGCCCTTCCACCAGCCAGAAGACATTGCATGCCTGTGCGCCGTTGATCAGTCGTACTTCCGCTAAAGCTGCAGTGGAGAAAGCAAACCTTATCTTAAATAAAAAGTAAGCATTTTGCGATCCACCGCCATCCAACGTAAGGATACCATTGATTACTGAAGGAAGTGCTAGCGGCGTGGTGTAGATGCCGGGAGATATCGTTTCCGTACCAAACAAAGGCAAGTGATTGGTTGCCGGACCCTGATTGCTTGCTTCGAGGTATGCATCATTCAAATCCGTAACTACGTTGCCTAAGCCTCCATCACGCATACGGCCATCTATATTACCAAACCCGGAACTGGGTCCGCCAATATGTGTACCCACATCACCTGTAATATGAGAGTTCATGCGAGCACCAGTATGCGTCATCGCGCCATTAGAGGTAAACAATACAAAATCCGCGGCTGCTCCTAAGTCAGGAGGACCTTGCCCAAACGCTTTGGAAGCAATGACAAGCATTAAGACTATGAGTATACATTTTGTTTTTTTCATCCCGGATTTAATTAATTGTTTATTCTTTTTCATAATCAATTGTACAACATTGTATATAAATAGGTAGGTATACCTATCCGTGTCAGAGAATGGTAGATGGGGTGCAGAATATCTGTAACCTTTAAAAAAAGAAGAATGAAGCTTTACAAGATCTAGACGAGTGTCTATTAAGAACTTACAGAGGAATAACAGGTTATTATTCGGACAGGGAATATATCCCGTATGGGTGAGAGGTAATGTGAACTAAAAGATCCAGTGTATGATGCAGTGCGACTGGGGTAGCGATTATATATTGGGGCAACTACTGCTCAAAGTGAGTCATTCGATGGAGTTAAAAGCAGCTTTCTGCTGAAAGCTATGAAATTTTTATGTAGACAGTTCGAATGTACGCGATCATTAGACAGTAAGCAATTTTATTATACGTTGCTGATCAAAGTATAGATACAAATTCGTGCCATTAAATTTTAATATAAAAACTAGACACCTAGTCTAGATTTAAAATGAACTCAAACTTGGCTGACACATAGGCCCCACTGATGCAGCGCCTCCTGCTCGTGCCCCAAAGTACATAGAGCGTTCCGCTCGGGGATGCTATAACACCGCAAGGTCAATCAATCCCTTTCTACCTGCAATCAACAAATCAACAACAACCGATTCTCCTCCTCTTTTTCTTTTGGTGCACGGTGCACACAAGGGAGCACATGACTTTCTGGATGATCAACCGCCAACTTCCAGAGGTGACCCAGACCTAAGCGGATAGGCTGTGCATGAGGAAGAGGCAGGTAATGCAGGTCAAAGAAATTTTCACTTAAGAACAAGTCAAATTCTTCCGCTGCTCCATCATATATTTTTTTAAGCTCGTCCCGTATTTCAGGAACCCATATTTTTTGTAGGGCTTGTGCATTGGGTACTATTTCACTGCATGCGCCATGGTACGTGCATAAAAAAGTATCTGTCGCTACAGGAGAGCGGTCTACATGAAAAGAGTACACATCCGTTGGAAAAAAGGGATAGGAGTCATCTCTGTCATAGTACTTGATAATATTAAGTGTGGGAGATGCGCCATGCGCTTTCAAGGCCTTCAAGTCATGCAAAAGAATTTCACGGGCAAGCTGTCCCTGTTCACTCAGTGTAAGTGCTAAAAGTTCCTCTTCATCTAGTACAGCTATGTTTTCATTTAGTTCTATCTGATTAGCAATCTCTGCAAAATCACCGCTTAGTTGACGAGGCCAGCACATGGCATTGATAGCACCATGAAAAGGCGTTGAAACCAGGTCTTGAAAATTGGTTACACAGTGAATTTGATTGGAGGTAGGAGTTAAATTGACCATAAGGAAGTATGTACTATTGAGGGAAGAAAGGCGATCCTTCCAGTTTTAATACAAGGTAATGAATCTTAAAAAACAAAGCCTTCTTTATTCCTTTTGCTGCTAGTTTTTTCTGCATAAGGTCTCCATTCTTGTTGTATTCATTATCCCCCGCCCAACCTGTCATAGAGCGTCCCGCTCGGGGATACTATAACACAATAAGGTCTATCAGTCCTTTTCCCCGCTGGCACGAGCAAGGGCTCCATGCCGGCGCCAAGGGAGGGGATGACAACAGAAGTTTTATATATACCTGCTCTAAAAAGAAGGGCAACAAGTTTGAAATAGTTTTTTTTTAACCTTAATTGCTTTTCGACGTATAGTAGATACAATTTAGTTGTCTTTTATTTTTAGTTTAATACTTATGAAACAGCGCTCAGCTTCTTTTCTGGTTATTTCCTTGTTGTTCTTTGTTACTTCTGTTCATGCTCAGTTTCTGAGACCTAGCAGTTCAATTAAGGACGGTGTAAATGGCGTCACCGGCATCGCCCAGCCTCGAACGGTAAGAACGAGTTCGGATGGCAAGTATATTTATGTATTAGGAAATACCAACAGTACGATCAATGTTTTTCAACGAAACCTGTTAACAGGAGCACTCAGTCCTTTACAGAGCTTAACCAATAATACGGCCGGTATCTTAAAAATGCTTCAGCCGGATGGCATGGCCATTAGTCCGGATGGTAAAAATATATATGTGACTTCCTTTTATGAAAGTTCACTGATTACATTTTCAAGAAATGCAACTACCGGTTTATTAGCCTATCAAAGCACCCATACCGACGAAGTGGGGGGAGTAGATGGTTTGAATTTTTGCCTGGAACCGGTTGTCAGTTCAGACGGGAAAAATGTATACGTTGGTTCTATGTCTGATAATGCTGTCGCTGTGTTTACAAGAAATGCATCAACAGGCGCACTGACATACCTGGAGTGCCATAAAGACGGTGTAGCCGGAGTGGATGGTTTGGCTAATGTGACCGCCCTTACCGTGAGTGCGGATGGCCATCATGTCTATGCGTGTGGAGGGGATGATAATGCCATCGCCCTATTTTCCAGAAACTCAGGCACAGGTGCACTGACTTATCTGCAAATGGTTCAATCCTCCTCGTATTTAGAAGGCGGTAACGGAATCATGTGTTCCTCCGATAATTTAAATATCTATGTCGCTGTATATGGTTCCAATGCATTGGTGGTTTATAACAGAAATCCGGTGACAGGCTTTCTGACTTTTTTGCAGGTCTTCCAACAGCTGTATAAGTATTCCGCAGCGGATCAGGTAGCGATGAGTCCTGATGGTAAAAACTTATTTCTTACGGCACAAGGCGAAGGGACAATCTATGTTTTCAGCAGAGATCTTACTACAGGCATGTTGACGGTGGTTGATCATGTCAAGAATAATACCTACGGCTTCACGGGATTTGAAAGACCAAAGTCTATCATCATCACACCGGACGGCAAACACGTATACACTTCCAGTTGGGTAGACAATGCGGTGACTTGTTTTGAGTTTTACAAAGATAATAATTCAGTCTCCGGTGTGGTGTATGCCGACCTGAACAATAATTGCATAAAGGATGCTGGCGAATCACCCATTGCCGGTATGATTATAAAAACGATTCCTGAAAAGTTTTATGCAGTGACCGATCAGCAGGGGAACTATACCCTCAAAATAGATACAGACAGTTATAGCCTTACTACCTCCGCCAATAATGAACAACTGCAAACTATTTTAAATACGCAATGTCCTGCTTCAGGCAGCTATGCCGTTGATTTTACAGACCATTCCAACGCTGTCACAGGATACGATTTCGCAATGGCTGTGAAACCTTGTTCTATGATGAAAGTAGAAGTATCCTCTAACAGAAGAAGAAGGTGCTTCAGAAACAATACCTATGTTTCATATGCCAATAAGGGATATGGTAATGCTGAGAATGTGGAAATAAAAGTCATACTCCCGAACTATGTACGAGCCATCAGCAGTGTGCCCGCCTGGTCTTCCAGAGTGGACTCCCTGTTGACGTATAACATACCTTCCGTAGCTTCCGGTCAAACAGGAAGCATCATGATCATAGATTCCGTTATTTGCGGCGATGAAGGCATACGAGGCCTTGCACAATGTACACAGGCCATCATATCTCCAAAGAGCTTGTGTGAAACAGAAAATACCGCATGGGATAAATCCAGCATTGTAATAAGTGGTACTTGCGAAAACAATACCGTTAATTTTATCATTCTCAATCACGGCAGTGACATGACCAGTCAAAGTCAGTATAGGATTTACAAAGATAATGTATTGGTCTACCAGCATAATTTCCAATTGGCAGCCGGTGCGCAGGTAGTGGTGAAGGTTCCTGCCAATGGAGAAACCATACGGATGGAAGCAGATCAGCATCCTTTGCACCCGGGCAAAAGCAGACCGAGAGAAACGGTAGAGGCCTGCGGCGCTATTCTAACCTCCGTCAGTAAAGGTTACATGCTCCGGGTACCAGTAGACAACTTGAACGAAGAGGTGGCTATTTCCTGTTTACCTATTATTGACAGCTATGATCCAAACGACAAATTGGTGATGCCGGAAGGACTCTACGCGGAGCATTATGTGCCGGAAACAGGAGAGTTGGAATATACGTTGCGTTTTCAAAACACAGGAACCGCAGTGGCCTATACGATATCCATTGCAGACAGCATCGATACTGATTTGGACATGTCTACCTTTCAACCTGGTCTTGCCTCGCATCCATATACAGTCAGTATGCGGGGAACAGGACAAACAGTGGTGTCTTTCAATTTTGCAAACATCAACCTTCCCAAGAAGAGTGCCAATGAATTGGCAAGTCAGGGTTTTGTCACTTACCGCATAAAACCTAAAGCTACAGCGACCAAAGGTACGGTCATTACCAATAAGGGTTATATTTATTTTGACTACAACAGTCCTATCATAACCAATACCACCAGTTCTGTATTGAATGATACCGTGAGCAAGGACTTTACGAAAGGATTAGATATTTTTATTGTTACCAACACCTATTCCACGCAGGAAGCTACGGTATTCAAGGTAATGCCCAATCCATCCTCCGGAGAGTTCATGATTCAGTTTCAGGAGGCAGGTGATTATAAAATGGTATTGCGTAACAACCTTGGTGTACCCGTATGGATAAAGGATTTCACAGGCAATGAAATGCAAGTAACCGATTCCTCCTGCAAAGCGGGAATTTATACCATGGAAGTATATAAGAATCAAATTAAAATGGGCGTTCAGAAAATTGTGATTCAGTAGGGACATAGGGTTGAGTGACCTTAAAAAATGTGATGTAATTACAAATGTGTTTGTTATAGCACGGCAAAGTCAATCAATCCCTTTCTCCCTGGGTAATCTACGCAGCGGGCACTAATCGCTATAATTCGTTAGGAACGAAGATAGCAGTATTGCGTATTTGTGTATGCATTTGATCTTAGTCGGATTGGAATTTCAAGGTGCTATGATTTAAACTACCAGTTTGCCTGTTATTAGAAGACAACTAACCAAGGTAAGGTGAATACAAATCTATTATTAAAAGAACTAGAGTATGGAGCGCGAGTATAGAAGATCATTCTCCATACTCTATACCTAATTCCTTAACTTAACGACATTGCCCTTCAGGGGATTTAGGGGTTAGACAGATTGAATAAAAAGAGGAACAGAGCGTAGAAACAGTTTTATACTTCGCTCTCCGCACTGTTTCTACGTTCTGATCCTGGTATAGCTAAAGCTTACAAGTTTACAAATTCCGAGAGATCCCTGTATCCATTTTCTTCTTGCAGGTCTTCATTGACTAAAGAGAGGCCTTGCATCAAGGAAAGGCCCACAGCGGCTTCCGGTGGTGTCATGTACATGTTCCAGCCGGGTTCGGAAATATAATCTTCTTTATAGGGCTTCTCTGCGCGGCCATGGTAGCGTGCTTTCTTAAACCAGTCTGCTGCGTCTTTATCATCCGTAAGAATCATTCCTCCTTTTCCAATCGGGATATGTTTTTTATAATGAAAAGAAAGACACATCATCGTCCCTTTCATGTACATGTCAGATGTCAGCCGTAGTGCCGCATCATAGATAGGGTAAGGTTTCAATGGATAGATACCAGACCATTCGATGTTTTCATACAACACTTTCCCTCCCGCATGCACGATCGATTGTGGAACGGATAAGTAAGTCTTATTCGGAATCGTCACCGTGTCTACGTTCAGGTATTTACAACACAGGAACAACGCATTGGTACAGGAGTCTACCGCAATGGCATAGGGTGCCTTGGTGTAATGCTCGATTTCTTCTTCAAACAGTTGCACAATGGCAAATGGATTATGTTTCATGCTATACTTCATGTCAAAGTATTTATGTGTATCAATGTAATAAGTAGTATTCGCTAGAGGTAATTAAACTTCGCCAGCATTTCTTTTGTGAGAGAATCTGATAGGATGGTTTGGAGCTGCGATTCGTTCAACTGATTTTTCCAGTCTCCTTTTTCTCCTTTTCTGTAAAAACTTTGATGGGTATGATCGGTATAATAGTTTCCATGTTTTTCTTCGTCTTTCTTTAACTGCACATAGGAGAACAAGTCATACACCTGTTCGGCCGCTAGCGCGCGTTCGCCCTGGCAGAATTGAAAGAGCTCTTCTATGACTTCTTTTTTTCTATCCAGGAGGTCTTCGTACCGGACGATGATGATTTTTTCAGGATATTTTTGTTTCCATTCCAGCGCCCGCTGAGCATGTTGTGCCCAGGTTCCAAAGGGGGCTTTGAGTACATCACTCTGGAGAAAATCATCCAGCTGCAGATCGGCTGAGGTACCCTGCTGCGTATAGTAGAAAAAAGAGACGATCACATCCCGGTAGTCTCGTATGATGTAAATAGATTTTGGATGGTATTCAAACCAGGCGTTATGTGTTTTAATGAGCCTGTTTTTTTTGATTGCATTGATGGCTTTTTTATTCCGGTATACATCGGGTACGAAGGTGTCGATGCTGCGGTTGTTGATTTTTTCCGGCGGATGAAAGAAGGAAGCAATAATAAAGCGCAGCCAGGTATTGCCGGACTTTGGAAATGACACAATGAAAATATCGCTAGGAAGGATCGCGTCGATCTGATAAAGAAAAGCTCCTTTATTGAACCATCCCAGGTACGCGGGAATCAAGCGCAGGTATTGTTTCCAGATCATCGCCTTCTCAGGGTAATGTATTGATACCTTACCCGCAATACATAATCCTTCAGCTTGAAGAAGAAAGGATGACGTTGGTTCTTTTTCTTGAATTCCGCTAATTCATGGGTGAAACGTTCTCCCTTGGAGCGGATGATTGCGTCAAATTTTTCCAAAGCATACTGGTACAGTTGTTCGTCGTAATAATTGCATTCGTTGATCTTGGCCAGTGTTTTGGCATCGAGTTCGTAATGCTCGGAAGAATACCCCTTGTTCTTGTTGGCGTTGATTTTGGTATACAAAGGCGTTTTCCAATTCAGTATTTCGGAGAAGTGAAGGATCGATTCATCAAAGCGTTCTGTAATGCCAAATGCAGTGATCAAATGATCTAGGTTATGTTTGGCAAGCTCCAGGTCTGTTTCATTGATGGTTCCGAACTCCTTGTCAATCGAGCCGCTCAGGAAACGAACTTGTCCGTTGTCGTAATTTTTCATGTATTTCCCATCCAAAAAATCATACAGCGAATAGCGGTGCTCCAGCATTTTTTTATGAAACTTGTGCCACTTGAAATTGTAGATGAATTCGTAGCCGGAAATTACTCTTCTGGAAGGGTCCCTTAAAAAAGTAATGATGGGTAAACCTGGTCTGATGAAGGGAATGACACTGACATCGATATGCTCTGCGTTAGCGGTATAGCGATATCTTTCTTCCTGAGGTAATTCTTTAAACGCTTCTTTGGAAGGAATCTTGGAAGCTTTTAGATGTTTATGAGACCAATACTCTCTGGCTATCACACCATGAATGGTACTTCCCGCGGTTTTCGGAATATGAACAAAAATAAGACCTTTGTGAGTAGTCATTCAGTTTTGATTTATCTGTTTTAAATAAATACCTTAGGTGTGGTGAACACAGGTCTATAAAGATAGAAATAAATAGACGAATGTAGAATTGGGTGATCATAATTTAAGCGATCATGGGTAAAATAAAATGGAGTGACAGAGAGTAAATATTTGGGCGAGCCCCCGCCAACCCTGTTATTTGGTGAGCGAAAATGAGCTGGCGGGGTCGGGCAGCACTGCGTACGCAATCTTCGCACTCTCGTGCTCGATTGTGCTACAAGTCCTCGCTCGTATCATGCCTTTAATGCTTATCCAAGGTATCTGCTCGCTGTGGGCTTTTCGCTTCTATCCCTCACGCGAAATCTCTATCCCTCTTTCTACATTAAAATATAAATAAATAGTAATTCAGAGCTTAACTCAATCCCATTGAAAAAAACGATCTCTTTTACTCATGTGCTGAATACGGTATCTGCCGCTGAAAACAAATATTTGTTTGACTTACAAGCACACACGATAGACAGCATGAACCGGGCAAAGCAATATGCCGCTGATTTCACAGGCGTTCATTTTCTACAGGTCAGTACTTCTCATGTCCCTGCTCCTCTATTGCATGAGGCTACCTGTATGCAAAGCGACTGCTGTATTACCAACATTCCTGGATTGGAACAAGAAAAAAAACTTCCTTTGTTGCTGCGCATGCTGAAGGATGGCCTGAAAGCCGATGACTCCGAATACATAGTTTACACTAATACTGACATCATCCTGGCTCCGCAGTTTTATACTTTTGTGGCAGAGAGAATCGCACAAGGACACGATGCTATAGTGATCAATCGCCGAAGAGTAAGCGACAGTTATTTGAAAAACTACAATTATGATTTACTCGTTTCTGAAACCGGTCTCTTGCATATAGGCTATGACACGTTTGTGCTGAAGAAGTCTTTATTGGAAAAGTTTGTCATGACAGACATCTGTGTAGGAGTGGAAGGCGCTTGTAACGATTTGTTTTTAAATAGTTTTGTGTTCGCTGAAAATCCCATTTTACTCACGCATCAAAACCTTACGTTTCACATCGGGTATGAATTGGTCAAAGAATGGGGCAATAAAAAAATCACGGCGCATAACCTGAAAGAACTGCACCTACTCAATAAAAAAATAGGGCCCATGATTGACATCACAAAATTCCCGGGAAGCAACAGAAGCTTTTTCAGCAGGCATTTCAGGTGGTTGATGAATCCGACGGTGAGCTATCCGGTGTTGCTGAAAGCAGATTTGAAACAGTTCTTCAGCAAACGAAAGCCCAGGTCAACTGCCCCTAGTAATTCGGGAAATTCGTACTATGAGTGGATGTTAGAAAAAATCACATTTTAATCCGGTTCTTACGGAAGGAGAGTCGGATTCATTCTCACTTCTATGTCCCAGGGTGCATTTTTTCGTTGGTTAAAAATATTCCATACGGTTTTTTCAAATGGATCGTCAGGACGATCGATCGTAATGACAATTTTTCGATCGGTAGGAGATTGAATGAGCGCCTTAAATTTTTCTGAATAAAGAAGGTAATTTTCCTCCGTCAATTCATAATTAGAATAGGTATCGTTTTTATGGATCAGCCGGTAACCAATACTTTCATTGTAGAAGATGGCCCTTTTGTTGTCATTCAATACTTTGATAATCGTTTTCACATGTCCGAAGGCGAAAGAACAATCCGTCAGCAGAAAACTCGCCCGCAGCGGAATGTCTGTGAGCGTGTACGATTCGTCCTTTAAAAAAATCCCTCCATTGTGTGTGATGCCCGTGTTCCAGTCTATATCCGAACCGTGTATGACTCCTACATACTCATTTTTATATTTGATCAGACAGTAATTCTGATGAAGGGTATTGATGGAATGAAACCATTTCAATTGTCGGTCAGAAGTGATTTCTTCGCGGTATTCCATCGTCATTTTTACAAAATCAGAATTCCTCCATTCTCTGATCAGTTCAATGTCTTCTATGCTTACGCGTTTAAGTTCTATGCCATATCCTGTTGCATGCATCAGACTACTTTTTTAATCGTGTAAGGAGGCTTGTTTTGATTCTGGTTGTATAGATTAAAAATATACAAACCTATAATGCCCAGTGAAAACATGACCACACTGTAGGTGAACAGAATACTTACAATGAGAGATGTATAACCCATCGGTACATCGTACACAAATTTTCTGATCACAAAACGAATGCCGATGAGAAAACTGATCACAGATGAAATAAGTCCGAAGTACGTCATGACCTTCAGAGAAAGTCCGCTGTAATTGAAGTGAATATTAAAATACATGCGGATCAGACTGGAGAGCGGATAAGACGAAGTACCGTATTTTCTTGGCTGGTGTGTTACTTCTACCGTAGCGATGTTGGCAGAGTACCATTGAATGACCGCATCCAGGAAGAAGAAATTATACTGGTGTCTGTCTCGTATTTTCAGAATCAATTCTCTGGTCACCAGTTTAAAGGAAGAACCCTCTCCGTAGGCATCGGCATCATACTTGGCACTTTTTTGCAGAAAGGTACTCCCCAGATTTCTGAATGTACCATGCTGTTTTTTATCGTAAATGCCTAAAACAATATCAGCGCCTGATTCCACTTGTTTATGGATCAGCTTGGTAATTTCTTCCGGTGGGTGTTGAAGATCATCATCCATAAACACGATGTAATCACCCTTGCAGAAATTAAGTCCGCAGAGAATCGCATTGTGCTGCCCCGCATTCCTTGCCAGACGAACAGCAGTGATATGATACTTATTTTCTTTCTTGATCGATTCTATAATTTCCCAGCTGCCGTCTTTGCTTCCATCGTCTACCAATACAAGCTGATAGGTATGACCTTTTAACGACAGGTGAATTCTGTCTGCTAATTCTACAAGGCTATGTGCAGCATTGTAGACTGGAATTAAAATAGAATAGGTAGTTACTGTCTCCATTATTTATTTAATAAAAAACCGCCGTCCAAAATGAGGTTCGTGCCTGTGATCCATTTGGAAGCATCCGAAAGCAGAAACACCGCTGCGTTGGCCACATCTTCCGGTTCGCCGAACCCCAAAGGATATCTTTCCTGGTGATGATCTACTTTATCACGGCCAAGAGATTGAATGCTTTCATCCAGTATCTTCGTTTTTACCAGGGCTGGACTGATGCAGTTGGATCGTATATTCTGTGTGGAATATTCCAGCGCGATGGTTTTACTCAATGCTTCGATAGAAGCCTTGGATGCAGCATACACAGCTCCGCCTTTAAAAGGATGTTGCCCGGAAATGGACGATATAAATACAATCGAGCATCCTTTGTTTAACTTTCTGTTTTTGCTCAATCCGGCAGTGATCAGAAAAGGCGCCTTGTAATTGAGTAATAACTGTCGTTCCAGTTCTTCTTCATTCATTAACTTTACAGGGAAAACTTCCACGGCACCTGCAGAGTGAACGATGCCATCCACAGCAGCAATCGTTTGGATCAGAAGATCACGGTCCTCCGGCTTCGTGAGATCAGCGGTCACTATGCTGTGCTCTCCCGCTGCGAGCGATTGCTTCACTTGCTCCAGCTTTTCTCTATTTCTACCCGATAAAATAACAGTAGCTCCCATTTGAGCAGCACTGATCGCCGTCTGCGCGCCTATGCCCGAAGAAGCACCCGTGATAAGAATCGTTTTTTGATGCAAATGAAAGGGAGTCATACTATATCTCTAGTAAAGGTAAACAGATCAGATCTTCAGAAGAAAAGGAAACGCTACCCCAGGATAAGCCCACACCGAAGCCACATAACAAAAAGGTTTTTTTCTGTGACAATTTGTTGGGAAGCGCTGTGATCATGGTCAACGGAATGGAAGCTGAACTGGTATTTCCAAAATATTTCAGAGAGGAAGGCATCTTCTCCGGCGAAAATTTCAACAGCCGGCCTACGGTATCGTTGATCAGTTTATTGGCCTGATGGAGGATTAAATAATCGTATTGATTGATCGTGGTGTTGTTATAGGACAGTAGTTCGTTGATGTTAGGCAAGACCTCGCGCATCGCAAAATCAAATACTTTGACACCATTCAAGGCCAGGTTTCTTCGGTGTCGTATGATTCCTTTTTCTATTTCTACTTCTTCAAAACTAGTTTCGTTTAGAGGATTTCTAAGTCCACCATCGGGAATAATGATGGAATCGTAATCGGTACCATCGCTGCACAGGTTAAAGGAAAACCCTTCACTGTTGGCATCCGCTTCCAGCAGAGAAACTGTGCCCGCGTCTCCAAAAAGGGGATAGGTACTTTTATCTTTTTTATTCGGAGAGACGGTAGAAATATCTCCTACCATGAGTAATCCTTTTTTGATAGTGCCGTGACTCATCAAGCTGGATACGACGGATAAACCGTAAGCATATCCCGAACAGCCCAAATTGATATCTAAACACATGCAGTTTTTAGGAAGCTTAAGCCTGGCCTGAATAATGTGTGCCGTGGAAGGTAAAATAAAATCTACGGATTGGGAGACGAAGACGAGAATACCAATCTCCTGTGGATCGATGTTCAGTTTTTCTATCAATTGAGTCGCTGCTGTACAACAGAGATCGCTCGTGGTGACCCCTTTTTCAGCCACCCGTCTTTGCTCGATGCCGGTAGTTTTAATCAGAAGATTAATTTCCTGTTCCGTCAGAAATTCATATTCCCTGTTGTTTTCATAGTTTAAAGGTACGCAAGCGCTGATGGCTTTGAGTTGAACACCGGGAACATGAAACAGAGCCATTAAATTTTTCTTTTTAAAATCAGGTTATAAATGTCTTGAAGGGTATGATGAGTCATAAGATCTTCTCCGGTAATGGTTACTCCGTAATCGACTTTGACCATGGCAATCAGGATCAGTGCATGCATGGAGCTCCAGTGCGGAACTTCTCTGTAATTACTATCCGGCGCCAAGGTTCCCGGCTCTATCTCGTCAATGACCGAATAAATCTTTTCTATAAAATCCTCCATATTCATAAGTTAAATATACACTATTTTAACCAGTCATTTCACATAGTAATCAGTGTGCCTGACCAGGAAAGCCCGACTCCAAATCCGCACAACACTATTTTGTCTCCCTTTTTTGCTTTGCCTGATTGAATCGCTTCACTCAATACGATAGGAATGGAAGCAGAGACGGTATTACCAGTCTTTTCCATGTAATTAAATACTTTATCATCTGCGATCTTTAATAAAGAGCAAATCGTTTTTATTAGAAACAAATTGGCCTGATGAAAAATGAACAGATCGACATCTTCCAAAGAAATCTTGTTTTTAACGAGAGTGGATTGGATCACCTGAGGGACGGTGTGAAGACCAAAGTTGAATACCGCTACACCATTCATGTAAAGGTGAGCATCACTGGTCACATTTCCATAAGCATCCTCTTTCTCTGTATAGGAAGATGCTGTAAGCGGATGGCGGGCACCACCGTCTTTCCGGATGATCTTATCGTATTGGCTTCCATCTGTACCAAACTCAAAGATTCCCATGCCGGGTTCTTCTCTGGCCGAAATAAGCGTCACAGCCGCGGCGTCTCCAAAGATAAAACGGGAACCTTTATCTTTGGGATGAAGATCTTTCGTGGTTGTCACGCTATTGATCAGCAATATGTTTTTGAATTCATTGAGCTCAATCAGTCCTTTGGCAATGTGCAATCCATAGAGGTAGCCGCTGCAGCCGTCGATCATATCAATGGTGCCACAGCGCTTAGGTAATCCCAATCTGTGTTGGATCAAGCCACTTGTCTTGGGGAAATCATAATCTCTTTCTCCTCCGCAGAAAATTAAAAAATCGATTTCGTTTTTATGGATGGGAAATTCAGCAAAAAGTTTTTCTGATGCCTGCACACCAAGGTCGCTTGTCAATTCCTCGGCACTTGCAATCGATCGTTGTTGGACGCCTATCTTTTTAAGCGATTTATTACCACGCTGTTCCGGAAAATCACGAAAATAATCTTCATTCGTATACACTTTTTCGGGAAGATAATAGCGGACTGCTTTGATGTAGGAATAAGACATGCTTAACGAGCGAATGAGATGAATAGGAGATTTATTTTTTTTGACTCATGCGGTTGTAATGCCGGGCTTTTTCCACGTTACCTATCTGGTTATAAAAAACTGCAAGTTTTTTGGCGACCTTATGATTGTCAGGATTTCTTTTTACTGCCAGCTCAAAATACGCCAGGGCATGGGTAGTATCCTGGAGCGATAAATAATGTCTTCCAAGCTTAAGGCAGGCACGATCGTTTGTTGGATCTTTTACGATCTCATTTTTCAGAGAAGAGATCAACGAATCTTGCGGTATATTTTTGACAGGTAATGCCGCTCGTTTTTTTAAAGCTACCGGATTGGAAGGATTCAATTCCAGCGTGGTTTGATACTCGTCGACGGCAAGCGCTGTCTGATTTAATTTTTCATATGCCGCAGCTAAATTTAAATGACTCTCTTCTGATTTAAACTCCAAGGCAATGCTTTTTTTAAAACAAACCACCGCACTGTCGTATTGCTTCAGCATATAATGAGCCGAACCTTTATTGCTCCAGGCTTTGTCATAGTTTGGCTGAATGGAAGTGGCCTGAGTGAAATGCTTGAGCGATTTTTTTTGCCGTTCATTTCTTTCCACCCTATCCCTGGATTTTTGTGCTTGATGGTGCAATAGTTCCCCGTAGATCATATTGGCTTTCATAGACTCCTGCAGATCCTCCATGTCATGAGAAAAGAGACGATCTTTCGTTTTCCAATCGCTGTTTCTGGCGATGGAGCGAATCGAATACAGCGAAAAAAGAAGGAGGATGGTATAAGTGGCGTAAGAACTTAAGACCGGTTTACTACTCTGCAACGTAGTTTTTGTCAGGATGAAAATGAGATAGACCAGAGCAAGACAAAAACCGATCGAAGCAATAAAGGCAAAACGTTCTCCCATTATACCAGGTGCAGGCACTACTAAGTTACTGTACATAGACAGGTGGACAAGGTAGAAAAGAATGGAGAACGATAAGATCGTTTTCTTTTTTATCTGATAAAGCGCATAACCTCCAAGACCTACGTGTAAGAGAAGTGAAAAGATACTGAATAGATTAGTCCAGTGTGTGATATCGATCTGTTTAAATCCATAATAATAACGCAGCGTATCAGGGATCAATAACAATTGGATGTATTTCCCCAATACGAAAAATGCCGTAGCCGTTTTTACTTCAAAGCTTTTCACCATGACCAAAGGATTTTCGGAATATAAGAGCGCCCTTTGATGATGCTGAAGTACCGTTTGGCGGATCAGGTAAATGGTAAGTAGAGCAAAAATAAAGGGTACCACAGGCAGCAAAAGTTTCCAGCCTTTGACATCAAAAAAGAAATAAAGAATCAAAGGAATGCTGGCCATAAAGGGATACACAGATGTCTTTGAAAGAAGAGAAAGAAGCAGTAGAAGATAAGAGACGAAAAGCAATGAGAGTTTTTCTTCCTGGAAATAGCGTATGACAAATTTTAGACTCAGGAGGGCAAACAATAAGGCGAGCAATTCGTCCCTGCATTTTATATTGTCCACTACTTCTGTGTGAATCGGATGTACAGCAAATAAGGCACACACTGAAAATATAAACCACAGGTTATAATCAGGAAGCATTTTTTTAAACAGGTTAAAAAGGAGCAGTACAATGCCCGTATAGAGTAACAAGCTAATGAAGTGACTGATCAACGGTTTTTGTCCGAAAAGCTGTGTTTCTACAGCAAAACTGATCATCGTGACGGGTCTGTATTGATACGAATCGCCATTGGGGTTTTTGAAACTGAAATCAGTCAGGATTTTGGGTATGCTTTTAATACCATCCTTGGTGATAGGATTGCCATTGGTATAAAGTTCGTCGTCCAGGTTGTATTTGTTTTTGAGGCTGTTCCCAAATACGAGCAAACAAATAACGATCAGGCTGATGCGGAATATTTTATTGTAATCGGTCGCAGCAGGAGTTACTTTGCTTTTGGGAGAGTGTGCCTTCATCCTGCTAATTTATAAATAGTTTTAGAACTTACATCAATCGCTCGCATCCAACTGAGCCAGTTTCACGTATAGGAATTTCGAGTTGGAAGTTGTTGGAAACAATGACTTCTATTTATACTATTTCAAGAAATCCTTAGATAATAGATGTAAATAAGAGAGCGTCAAAACGATTTAAAACGAATTGGATCTTTTCTCTAATAAACTTGATAAAAAACCTGAAAAAACAGTTTTTTTATAATAATTTCGTAACTGATACATAAAGCTTTACATCGCTTTATGAAGCATTCAAATCCGTTTTTTAAATATTAAGATTAAAGTATGAAGTTAACTTTACGATTAACATTCCTGAGCCTTTTATTCGCCTTTTGTTTGTACCATCCATCGTTTTCTCAATGTCCAAACAGTAACACACTGGTCGGAGATATCACTCCGTCTGGTACCGGGGTGGCCAACACTCAAACATTTGGTGCAGGACAGTATATGCTGGCTTATGTTATAAAAGACGCCAATTATACGGTTACGACTTGTGGAACCTCCGCATTTGATACGCAGCTTACTATTTACAATGACGCTACGGGCGATTTTATTACATACAACGATGATAATTGCGGCCTACAAAGCACGGTGAATTTTACACCTTCGTTCTGCGGATATGTAAGAGTCCTGCTGCATGAGTACAGTTGCAATGGCAGTGGCAGGACTACGCCTGTATCCATGACAAAAAATACAGACGGAGTTACGCCGCCTGTTGTTACAGCCAGTACCCTTACTCCTGTTATTTGTTTGGGCGAGCCTGCTAAATTAACAGGTGGGGGAGCTACGACTTATGAATGGACAGGAGGTGTGACGGATGATGTCGACTTTAGTCCGACGGCTACCGATACGTATACAGTCACAGGTTATGATGGAATAGGATGTAAAAGTAGCAATACAGTAGATCTAACCGTAACCGTCAATTCGCTCCCTGCTGTTACAGCCAATACCACTACTCCTGTGGTTTGCTTAGGCGAATCCGCTACTTTAACTGGCGGAGGAGCTGTGAGTTATACCTGGACAGGAAGTGTGACGAATAATGTGGCCTTTAGTCCAACGGGTACCAACACGTATACGGTGACAGGTACCGACGCCAACGGATGTGAAAATACCGCATCAAGAACCATTACAGTAAATACTCTTCCTACAGTTACTGCCAACACCACTACTCCTGCAATCTGTACAGGCGAGTCCGCTACCTTATTTGGCGGAGGAGCTGTGAGTTATACCTGGACAGGAAGTGTGACAGATAATGTGGCCTTTAGTCCAACGGGTACCAACACGTATACGGTGACAGGTACCGACGCCAACGGATGTAAAAATACCGCATCAAGAACCATTACAGTAAATACTCTT
>JAQZBV010000051.1 GCA_029237685.1 Cytophagaceae bacterium
AATCCACAATATTGGCCTCCGCACTGTTGCCCATATTTGTGGTATTGATGACAGCTGTATATACCTTCGCGTCAGGGTGTGCATCAGGTGTTGGGTCTTTAGCAACAGAACAAGCATATATAATGCTTATCGTAAATAACAAGGTAAAAGCCTTCCAATTATTCATTTTGACAATACTTTAACTGCTTTGTAAAACTAACAAAAAGCCTATAATAATAAAGGGTCTACTTAATAAGCAGACCCTTTATTGCATTTAGATATTAATTTACGTTATTCTCCAAGCACATCAAATACATAATTGTCGTCATTGTTAGAACCAGTATTATTAACTGCTGTGATCTTAAATACAGAATATGTATTGGTACCTTTCAGCTTAGCTATATAAATGTCTCCTGATTGAACATTGTTAACTGCATACGTAGGAGCACCTGATGCATAAGCCATTCCTGCTGAATGCGCTGAAGCATTTTCCCAGTCGAAATCATTCGCCTTAACAAAGGCAGTACCATTTTGACCTACCCAGCCATTAAATGTACCGCAATTTGCTTCTCCTGACTGTTGAGTAAGATCTGCATTTGGGCCTACTATGATCGTACCATCACCTGCTACTGTTGCAGTTACACCTGTCTGATCTTCCAAGTTATAAGCACTTGGATATTCAGCAGAACATATATTGTAAAGTTTTTGACCTGTTTTACCAGTCTTGAAATCAGGGTAAATTAATGTGATCGTACCAGGACCTAATAATAAATGGTTAGTAGATGCTACGTTAAAGTTATCATTGCTAGTAAAATAGAAATGATATTTGTCCGTATTTCTAGTTTTATTAGTAGATACCGTAACTTCTCTTTTCAACACGAAATTGTTTTTACTATCTGATGGAATTTCATAGTAATAAACACCGTTAGCATCTGGTTTAAATCCTGACCAGTCAATTACGTTGTTTTTTGTTGATGAACCATCTTCAGATCTATAAACGTACAAACGTCTCATATCTGTGCTTGTAGTAGTGATTGCAGTAACTTCCAAGACCGCTTTCTGACCATACTTTACATTAAAATTTTCGTTACCCGTGCTTGACCCATTTTCATTCATTGTTAGGGAAACATCCGCGTTGAGACTATCTGGTGTAGGATCATCATCAGTTTTTTTACAAGAAGACAATGTCACTACTGCGCCCAATAAAAACATAGAGGCATAATTCAATACTTTTTTCATGTGTTTTTTGTGTTTAAGTTAAAATTAAGCTGTATTCATTCGAAAATTCTGGTATATGAAACAGGACTCTGATTACAGAGCCCTGTTTTATATGTACCAAATTATTTTCTTTTCGCACTAATATCAATGTAGTTATTAGTACCTTCTGTAATGCCTGTTACTTTGACTAAGGCATAGTTATCACCGTTTCTCAATTTAGCAATGTAGATATCACCTACCGCTACGTCGTTTACAGTACCTGTAGGAATAGGCAATGACACAGCATTGAATGCTTCTTCCAAATCATTGTGTGTCGCATTGTCATAACCAAAGCCAGTTGGTGCCTTTTTGTATGTTGTACCGTTTTGGCCATCCCATCCTTTTCTAAATGTACCGCAATCAGCTACATCACCTTGATCACCTTGATTTACCAAATCCGCGCCAGTTCCGATTTGAATTTCATTGCTGCCGTTTAAAGAAGTACCTACCATGGCAAATGAAGTCAAGTCATAAGCTCCATCTTGATCTGAATTACAAATGCTGTATATTCTGGCGTTAGCTGTACGAGTCAATTTAGAATCATAAATCAATGTAATGGTAGCAGGACCATATACTACATCATCATCTTGATTTTCTACGTCGAAGTCTTCATCTTCAGTAAAATAAAAGTGATAAACATCTTCATCACGTGTTTCATCATTGTCGATGTCTACACTTAATTTAATGGTATAATCATTCTTAGCATCATCAGGAATACGATAGTACATGCGTCCTGCATCATCTGTAGAACCTCCTGTAAGATCCTCACTGTGCTCATTGCCTAATACCGGTGCCGTCTCACCTTTTGCTTTTTGTGTTTTGTATACATACACACGCTTCATATTATTGTTCGCAAGCGTTTTTGACTTTACTTCGATCACTTTTCTAGCATCGGTAGTAAAAACAGTATATTCTTTATCCATAGCACCAGGATTATTCTCATCGATTGTAAGAGAAACATCAGGTGATTGTGGGGTTGGTGTCGGATCATCAGATTTCTTACAAGAAGATAATACAGCTGCAGATACCAATAGTGTGGCAGATAAGTAGTAGACTATTTTTTTCATTGGATAGATGTTTTTTTAATGTTGCTGATATGTTACACTTTAAGTACATTGACCTTAGTCAAGCGTTATGCCAATCTTTTTCAAAAAACCCTTCCTTCTTCCGATCTTTTCTTAATTTTATAACCATGATGAAGCCATTTAATCTCAAATCCTGGATCGAAACGAACAGGCATTTGCTCAAGCCTCCTGTAGGTAATCAACAGGTATACAAAGGGAATGATGACTTTATAGTCATGGTAGTCGGTGGCCCAAACGCGCGCAAAGATTTTCACTACAATGAGAGTGAAGAATTATTTTATCAGCTCGAAGGCAGCATCAACATCCGCATCCAGGAAAATGGGGAATTTGTAGATGTTCCTCTACACGAAGGCGACATGTTCCTCTTACCGGCAAAAATTCCTCACTGCCCTCAAAGGCCCGCCAATACTATAGGTTTGGTGATAGAACGCAACAGGCAAGCTGGGGAAAAAGATGGCTTCTTGTGGTTTTGTGAAAAATGCAACCACAAACTTTATGAAGAATACATAGATCTCACTGATATCGTGAAAGAATTACCCATCGTGATGAATAAGTTTTACAGTTCCGCAACATTACGCACTTGCAAATCTTGCGGTACTGTTATGGAACCTCCTCAAAAATTGAGTTAAATGACGGAGTCAATCACAACTATTGAATTATTTAAAAAAGCACGGGCACTTGATAAAGGAGATGTCTTAAAAAAACTCAAACCACGTTTCCATTATCCTAAGGGCTTGGGGGCAAAGTCTATTTATTTCTGTGGAAACTCTCTTGGTCTCATGCCTAAAGGCGTGCAGAATGCGCTGGAGCAAGAATGCAAAGACTGGGCGAAATGGGGAGTGGAGGGCCACTGGAAGGCTCAACATCCATGGATCGATTACCACAAATCTTTTAGCCAGCTGCTGGCTCCGCTCTGCGGTGCTAAGCCATCAGAGGTAGTGGCCATGAATAGCCTTACTGTTAATCTTCATCTTGCATTAGCAAGTTTTTACAGACCCACGGCTAAGCGTTTTGTGATACTTTATGAAGCGAACGCTTTTTCTTCCGATCTCTACGCCTTGGAATCTTTGATTACACTGCGAGGATTAAACCCTAAAAAATGTCTTCATGCTATTCAGGCATTAGACAGTAAAAGTATTATTCAAGCGATCCAAGATATTGGTGACAAACTCGCACTGGTCTGTTTGGGTGGCGTCAATTATTATTCTGGAGAATTGCTAGACCTGAAAAAAATTACCGCAGCGGCACATAAGACAGGTGCATTAGCAGGCTTTGACCTGGCTCACGCCATTGGTAATGTACCTTTGAAATTGCATGCATGGAACGTTGACTTCGCTGTATGGTGTACATACAAATATTTAAACTCGGGACCGGGCGCGGCCGGGGGATTGTTTATACATGAGCGACATGGCAACGATAAAACGATACCCCGCATGGCCGGCTGGTGGGGTCATGAAGAAAAAGAACGTTTCGGCATGAAGCCCGGGTTCAAACCGATGAGTGGTGCGGAAGGTTGGCAATTGAGCAATGCACCTGTTTTCAATCTGGCCGCTCAACGTGTCGCTCTATCGATCTTTAAAGAGGCCGGAGTAGCGAATGTTTACAGCAAAGGCAAAAGCATGGGAAACTATTTCATAGAATGCCTGACCACATTGGGCGCTTCCGATACAAAAGAAAAAAGAACTTACTCCTTCAGCATCATTACTCCGCTGGAAAGTGAACGCAGAGGATGTCAGCTTTCTTTACGCATACACCACAAAAAAGGAAAATCTCTTTTTACCTTACTGGAGAAAGCCGGTATCATAGGCGATTGGCGGGAACCGGATGTGATACGGCTAACACCTGTTCCTTTATATAATAGTTATCAAGAAATATTTCGGGTAGCAGAAGCACTGTGCAAACATGCTTACCTTGTTCGCTGACATGGAAGATAAACAAAGGGTTGTCATTGCCGGTGCCGGTTTAGTAGGCTCGCTCCTCTCTGTTTTTCTTATAAAAAGAGGGTATGAGGTAAAAGTGTTGGAAAAAAGAAGCGATCCGCGTAAAAGCATGCGCAGCGAGGGACGATCCATTAATCTGGCTTTAAGTCACCGGGGGTTAAGAGCCCTTGAAGCGGCAGACGCTGAGCTTCCTTCACGTGTGCTGTCAGAAGCCGTTCCTATGTACGGAAGGCAAATGCATGACGAACAAGGTCATTTGTCTTTTCAACCGTATAGCAGTACGAACGAATGCATTTATTCCGTGTCTCGTTCAGGGCTGAATAATTGTCTCATTAATACCGCCGAGCAACAAGGTGTTTCCTTTCTGTTTGAACACAGCATCGCGCAAACTGATTTTGCATCGAAGACGATTCAAGTTCATCATCAGGGGCAATTGATTTCCATCTCTGCACCTGTGCTATTGGCTGCGGATGGTTCCTTCTCAAAAGTCAGGGCTTCACTTGAAGTTCAGGGATTGTGTCGTTCAACCCTTGAAAAAATCGACCACGGTTACAAAGAGCTGGATATACCTTCTGATAAAGGTGTTTTATTAGAACCTCAAACTGCCCTACACATATGGCCTAGAGGTGAATACATGCTTATCGCTTTACCTAATTTTGATCACAGTTATACCGGTACTTTATTTTTACCTTTTAATGATACAAATCAAGAGCTGTCCTTTCAGGAACTGGATAATGAATCTTCGATCCATCGTTTCTTTGACAATCATTTTTCAGATGCCTCGGCTTTGTTTACTGACCTGGCAAAACAATACCTTAACAATCCAACCTCTTATCTGGCCAATGTATTTACAGATCGTTGGGCCTTCGGTTCCTGGCTGCTGATCGGTGATGCCGCACACGGCATCGTGCCCTTTTACGGACAAGGCATGAATGCAGGATTTGAAGACTGTCGATTGTTGGATGAGTTGCTCACGCAGCATAACCATAATTTTGAAGGTGCTTTTCATGCTTTCAGTACAAACAGAAAAAAAGATACGGATGCCATTGCACGGCTGGCGATGGATAATTTCATAGAGATGAGAGACCTGGTGGCAGATGAACGCTTTCTGTTACAGAAAAAAATAGAAGGCGCGCTGACCAAAGCCTTACCTACCCAATGGAAAACGCTTTACAGTGAAGTCACTTTTTCTGATACGCCCTATAGCGAAGCGTTAGCAAGAGGCAAGAGAAATCAGCTGATCATGAATGAGATCATGAATGATCCTGCCTTAGACTTAACCAACTGGCAGGAGAAAGAAATGTGGGATCGATTACTCTACAAGGTTCAGCGCGCTGTAGGACTTTGAAGCTACTTTAGTCCAATACTCTCCTTTTCTATTTCTATAGGCTAAGAGCCCTGCATTTTTGGACCAGATCAGCCTATCTATCTCGTGAGGATTTTCGCGCTTATCAGGTACACTGGATTCTATAATATAATATTCAGAAAAAGCTTGCCCGTTAATCCGTAACGTATCAAGGTAAAGAGAGTCTAAAGTTTCACGTGTCTCGAAAAACTCTTTAAAGCTAAAAACATACTCTACCTTTTTCTCAACAGGAAGTTTATAAATACCCAGAAGCCTGTCAAATAAAGTATCCACTCTATTCTGCTCCTGTACTCTAGTTGCATAAGGGTTGACAGGGAGCAACGTAGAAGATACAAAAACACTATGCGAAGCAGGCTTAGCCATAAAAACACCATGCTCTCTTTTTTCGTTACTATCGATGCCTATGATGAGTAGTGTGTCGAAATCATGGTTTAAATTTTCATAATAAATGGTGTCTCCCGCTTTAAATGAAGTAAAAAAAGATTTCTCCTCCGCATTTAAATAAAAGTCTTTAAGAGAATAAGAGCAAGAAGTCAGCAGTGCAATAAGAAATATTGCTGTTCTATTTATCATTGAAGATCTATTCAAAAAAATATGCAAGGCATAAAAAATGCCTTGCATATTGAAATTTTATTATCTATTTATTGGGAACCAAGGTATGATTCACATCCATCGTGAATGATTTGAAGCTTAGCACGACAGAATCTGCGGATGCCGATTTAATATCCTTGATGTATTTTTCTCCCGCAGCAGGTTCAAAATTAATTTGTTTCTGATCTTCTGATACCGACCATTTACCTGATTCCTTTTTAATTGATTCGTCTTTACCGACGGTATAATTATAGGAACCATCATCTTTCAATTCATAGGTAAAAGGACCAAATACTTCCGGATCCTGCGCAGAGCCGGCTAATGAAAGTTTGGAAACTTTCCATGAACCTTGCAGTGTGTCTTTAGTACTCTTGGAGCAAGCGGTTATCAAAAGTGCCAGGCAAACAACGGCTACTACTAGTTGGATTTTTTTCATGCTGTTATCAATTTTTGTTTCTACAATTACGCACTTTTTTTCTCACCTAACCAACTAAACGGCAAGACATGTCTCTTCTTTTTCAAACCAAACTTTTTAACTGCAAAAGTTTCAAGGTAATGCACCATTTCCTCTACAGAATCTGTGTATAGGAAAAGATCTAAATCACTCGCTGAGACAGTACCCTCATCTACCATGTGTAGAATGTGGTCGTATAATTTTTTATAATATTCCTTGCCAAACAACACGATAGGAAAACGTTCCATCTTATTGGTTTGCACCAGCGTTACGGCTTCAAACATTTCATCCATAGTTCCCATGCCACCCGGCATGCAAACGAAAGCATAAGAGTATTTACTCAACAACACTTTTCTCACAAAGAAGAACTTGATGTCAACACTTTTATCCAGGTACTTATTGGAGTATTGTTCCATTGGCAATATAATATTGCAACCGACAGAATAACCTCCTGCTTCCTTTGCTCCGCGGTTAGCGGCTTCCATGACACCAGGGCCTCCGCCGGTCATGACAGTGAATCCCATCTCTGCCAGCGCTGCACCTACTTCCATGGATTGCTTATAATACGGATGCTCTTCTTTAAAACGTGCCGATCCAAAGACCGTGACGCAAGGCCCCACAAAATGAAGGGCTCTTATGCCTCTTAGAAAGTCTTTGAATACTTTAAACAAGAAAAAAAGTTCCTTTCTCCTTGACCTAGGCCCCTCCAGGAAGTATCGTTCGGCACTTTGCGCGTCCTTAATGACATTGGGGTTCTCGTTATCAACTGCTTCTTTCAATGTAGGGTATAAATTAAAATGTAATGACTCTAAATGTATAAATTCTTTCTGTCCATGACAAAAAGAATTCTTTCTTACTTATATTAACGCATGTTTTATGTTTTAGGTTTGCGAATGTCGTTATGATTTCATTTCTGCGTAGAATAAGTTTCTTCTTCCTGCTCTCTCTCAGTCTGCTCGCTTGTTCTGGCGCATCCAATGAAAAACAAGAAGATGAACCCATGGATAGCACTACGCATTTCAATGATTCTACAGAAGCGGTATGATTCTAAGGCACTAATTTAGAATTCAAGACTAGCGGGGTAAGATGTGGTTTTATTTTCAGCTTCTAAATCAAAAAAATACTTCTTTATTCAAAAAACTAGCGGGGATTGAATCTAAACATCAATCCCCGCCAGCTATCATTCGCATTTTTTCACTACCGTATTTTTATCTTCCGTAGAAGCAACCCACACACAAATATAATTTTTGTAAACGCCGATGCCAATCGCTTTCCAGGTACGTTGCTTCCATATGTCGCTGTTTACAATAACCGCATGATGTCCTGGGCTTTTCTTCCAGGAAGCCAGTGCAGCATCGGGAGTGGCTACAAAATTGTTATCAATAGAACCATAAGCGATTTCAAACCCATCCGCTGCGAAGCCTGCAATCTCTTTGGGCTTGCTCCACATGCATTGAGACTGTGTATGCTTGCGGTCGTAACAACAGGCTGTCCAATTGCCTTTCGAAGACCAGCTGTGCATGTTGCAGGCATCTCCATCGCTAGGTTTATTGATGCTCAGGTCACGCACATGCGTTTGTGCTACTTGAGTGAGGGCGGCAGAGATTTTTATAGCCGGTAATCTTTTTTGCTTTCGGTAAGCCATGATCAAGTCATACAAGCGATGCTCTTCTGTAGACAAACAGAGTTCAGGGTTTTCTTCAGCAGGAGTCTGTTTGAAAGAAAAGCCCGCCATGAGCGTGAGCAGAAGAGCTAGAGACAGCAACAGACTGCTATTTCTTTTGAGGAGAGGATGGAGCATATTATCTATAGGGAAGAGTTTGCGTGAGGCATTGAAGTGGAAAGCCCGCAACGAAGCGGAGCGAAGTGAGGACTTGGAACACAATCGAGCACGAGAGTGCGAAGATTGCGAACGTAGTTCAGCCCGACCCGAAGGGGCACGCCCAAAACTTTTTCCTTCATCATAACCTTATATTTCTATCTTTTAAACTACTAAATTTACCTGCTCATCAACCTTCCAATTAATTTTATTAGCTTGATAAGTCTTATTCCAGTATTAAAACTATAATTTATGATTAATATTTCATTACGGGTTTGTTTCCGATCGGTTTTTCTTCTTTATGCTGTTTTCCTTTTCAACGTTAAGGCCTTCAGCCAAGCCAAACCTCATGCAGTCAATGGGATTTGGGCAGACTCCAACAGCACAGCTTTCTCCAATGGCTATGCGATTTTCTCTGTAGACGAACAAGGGAAACTAGCGATGACACATTATGTGGAGTTCAATGGTGTTCCCATGGTAGAGAAGGGAATTGGATTCTGCTCTCATGGTACGTTGAACTACGATGCTATTGTAACGAAAGGGATACCAGGCTGGGCCTTAAAAGGGCAGCATATACTTACTTTATCAGAAGATGGAAATACCTTAAGAGGTTATTATAAAGATGAAAAAGGGAATACCGGCCCGCTGGTATTCAAACGTTTACGTCCATAAAAATCAACTCTATGAAACATGAAAGAAAAAAGCCCCGCCTCACATTTTGTGAGCGGGGCCTTTTTCTTATGATCACAAACAGATACTAGGCGAAGCTTGCCGCGAAGATCAATAGCGACAGGAAAATACTAATGAGTGCGCTGACCAGATTTAATTTTTTCTTCATAAGAAATATCCTCTTACTTGTTTCATCCCTTCAGACCAGAATGGCCTATTGTACAGGGAATCATTTATTTAATAATACCTAGATTAAATTTGATTATACAAAGACTTATCCCTACTACAAAAAAGAATCAGAATCTTACAGAAAAAGTAAAAAAATGCCCGCATTTATCGTTTTTAGGGGACATCCAGGGCAATATCATGAGTAAAGAATTAATCTTCATCGAAAAAAACAGTACTTGTGTGTAAGATTTGTTTTTTTTTCTTGTATTACTTATGAAAAGCATAAACGATGCTTGAAGCCCAGTAGGCGTTGTGCAACAGAGGGAACAATAAAGCTTGATTCTACTATCAGTTTTTTGAATGGAATGGGGTTATTTGAATTTCATTGGTATTGAAATTGTCCATGTCTTTAAAAAAATCGTACATTATCGGGTATTTTAATTCACCCTGTAAGAACGGATGTTATTTTGAACTCTAAAGACCAAGACATATTAAGATCGATCAAGAACGGAGATGACCGCAAAGCATTGGAGCAGATCTACAAATCTATGCTTCCGAAAATCAAAAAGCTGGTCAACGTAGGTACTGAGCGAGAAGAAGATGCTAAGGATATTCTTCAGGAAGCTTTGCTTGTCTTCTATAAGCAGGTGATGACGAATAAATTTGATGAGAAATACGAAATAGCGGGCTTCATCTACACGGTGGCCAAAAACTTATGGCTCAATCAAATCAAAAAGAACCAGCGGTTTGTGCAGCTCAACGAAAGTTCAGTCGCAGACATTAGGGACACCAATATACTGGATCAAATTACGTTGGAAGAACGTGAAGCATTGGTAAAAAAATTATTTGACCAATTAGAAGATAAATGCAAACAGCTTCTTACCTATAGTTTATTCGAAGGATTAAACATGAAGGAAGTGGCGGAAAAAACAGGTCATACAAGCGCCAATGCAGCTACAGTAGCCATGCATCGATGCAAAAAATACCTGATGGAACAGGTAAAGAAATATAAAACTACTTATGTCATTTAGAAAATGAGACCAGAATTCGAAAAATACAGCCTCATCGATAATTACCTCAGCGGTAAGCTTTCAGAGCAGGAGAACAGTGCGTTTGAGCAAAGCATGGCAGAAGATTCTTCCTTACGTGAAGACGTGTTCGATCGTAAAGTAGTAAATGAAATCATTATTGAAAAAAGATTCTTTGATATTACAGGAGGCCTTCGTGTGCCTGCCAGCGGAACACGTGGTCTGCTATCTAAATCAGTAAAACGTTTTGTAGGAATCGGCGCTGCAGTAACGGTTATCCTTTTCACTCCTTATTACTTCAGCAAACGCGCCGAACAAACCACAGAAACCACCAGCAGTCCGGAGCAAAAAACAGAAACGACACAAACGATCTCACCTCTTGTAGAGCAGGAAAACCAAGCTACACAGGATGTGGTATTGGAAGAACAAGTACAAGCTCCTGAAGAAACAGCATCTGTTGAAGTAAAAGAAACTGAAGTGATCGCTGAAAAAGCGCCAGTCGTTACTAAACCTGTGGCAACAGCGACAAACAATAAAAAGAAGAAAAAAGCGCAAAGCTATATCCTTGAAATTCCAATTGATGACCCTTCCGCTAAAGGCCATCAAGCTAATTCTTACCACTTCAGCCCTGCTAAAGGTCAAAGCTGGAAAATCCCGATGCACAACCACAAAGAGGCCAGCATCACGATTTTCAACAAAGAAGGCAATGAAGTTTTCACCGGCACACTGGAACAAGGAAAAAACAACCGTTGGAATGGCCTTTCCAATGATGGTACAAAACAAAAAGCAGGTAAATACGCTTATTTACTGGATTTTGGGAATGGCAAGATTGAGCATGGACATGTTACAATTAATCCATAAATAATCCATAAATTAGAACCGGACTCGCAGTCGTTTGGACGACAACCCTTTAATGACTAAAAGATTTTACCGGATCTTACCTTTTCTTGTTTTTTTTTCTTTCTCGCTATTTGACTCCAACGCACAGCGGCTTGCGCCGATGTTGGAAAAAAGAATAGATAGCGCGCAAGAAATAAAAGTGCTTGATGCTACGTCCAATCCAAACTTTTCACGCAATGCTCGCACAACAGCTGTTGCGGTAGGCGCTACAATCACCCATGCGAGCTGCTTTGGAACTTCTTCCGGCAAAATTGTATATACCATTTCAGGAGGCACTCCGCCTTACACGTATCAATGGAGCAACGGAACAGGTGGCTCTGTGTACGGCAACTGTTGGTATACCATACAAATCAACAATCCTGGTGCGGTGACGCTTACGGATTACCAGGTCATGGTAACCATTCCTTATGCTGCTGCAAGCGGCATGAATCCTGACTTTTCTAATGTTTCATTTTCAGATACCAACAACGTGGTACAGTATACGTTTTGGAAAGAAAGCACCATCAACGATAAAGGTGATTTCTGGATCAAAATACCATCCTTTCCTCCGGGTAATTTTTACATCCGAGTATCTTTTTGCAGCAGCAGCACAACCTCTTTAAGTGATGGCCCCGGCACATTTGAATACTTTGATAGTTTTGATGATCAGGACCTCACAGACTGGACGCATACTTGCAACGATATAGATTATCCGGATGAATTATGCGAAACTTCTTTCCAGTCGGTCAGTGCTACCGATTATGCGGTAAAGGTAAGCAGCTATGCCCATTGCCTGAGTTCTCCGGCCGCAGTAGGTGTACTCAACAGGATCACAAAAAATGTCAGTTTGCCAGCCGGACAATATTGGGTTGATGTGAGTTCTAAATTTTTAATTTGTCTGAGAACCATCTGCTCAGACTCCTCACGCATCTATTCCAGAATATATATAGACAATGCTTTCTACTCCGCCTTTTTCCTGGAAAAGAACACTACCTGTGGTTGCGCCTTGTCAGGCTGGACGCAGATCAGAGCCAACTGGCCACATACTTCTGTAGGCGCTCCCATTGCTTATGACCTGCGCACACAATTGACGGACTGTGGAGAAGGAAACATTCAATATGACAACTTCAGGTTACGCAAATGGTACGTTGACCCAACGGTTGTAATTGACTATCCTAAAACACTAGGGATCGATAACCTTGCGGCAGGAGATTATACCCTCACCGTCACAGATGGCACAGGTGCTCAGACAATAGAAACCTACACCGTACAAAGCTTGGCTGCGCCTATAGTAAATGACTATGCGACCTGCGGCAAAACACCCGTCACCCTGACTGCATCAGGACCGTATAGTTCGTTCAGATGGTATAACGCAGCTGTTGGAGGCACCAGCATTTACACCGGAGCAGACTATACAACCGATAGCCTGGATCACGATCAAATCTTCTATGTGGAAGGAGTCGGACCAGGAGGATGTCAAAGCACACCTAGAAGCGCCGCTAAAATAAGTATACTAAACCCGGCCACTTCCAATGATTGCCTGACCATCTATACCGGCATTTCTCCAAACGGAGACGGCCTGAACGAAGCCTGGGAAATCAAAGGGATAGAAGCATATCCAGACAATAAGGTGCAACTCTTTGACCGCTGGGGGAATGTAGTATTCGAAAAAGAATCCTACGACAACCGCGTGGAGAATACCTGGAAAGGAAAATCAAACAAAGGGCTGTCCAAAGGACAAGACCTGCCAAATGGAACTTATTATTACGCCATCGACATTAAAGGATTGGACAAACCTTTGTCGGGTTTTGTAATCATTAACAGAGAGCAGTAAAGTGTATTTATATAAAACGTTTTCGTTTTTCGCTGTTGCATTCATTCTTTTGCTGTCTCAAATCGGATACAGTCAACAGAGTGCTCTGTATTCACAATACATGTTCAACGGCTTAATACTCAATCCCGCTTATGCAGGAAGTCAAGAATCTATGAGTGTATCCGCCTTATTCAGAAAACAATGGACATCACTGGATGGCAGCCCTTCTACTCAGACGTTGGCCGCGCATACTCCACTCAACAATAAAAAAATTGCACTGGGCCTTATCGTTGCCAATGATAACATCGGTGTATCACAACACACGGGGGTAGATTTGATTTATGCTTATCGCATTTCGTTCTCCGAAACGCGTAAACTTTCTTTTGGTTTGCAGGCAGGATTTGCAAGACTATCGGCGCAATACAATAATCTTAACGTAAAAGATCCAAACGATCCCTCCTTCTCTTCGGCTGCTTCCGCTTTCAATTGTTTATACTTTGGAACGGGTATCTATTATTCTTCCCAACGATTTTATGCCGGTCTTTCTGCACCGCATGCCAACAGGGTTACATTAGGACAAACTTTTTCTACCGATGAAAACAGTCAAAGTAGAAATTATTTTTTTACTACCGGTTATGTCTTTACCTTATCTCCTTCTTTCAAACTTAAACCGAGTACATTGATAAAAGCCACCGATGGCTGGTCTACTCAGGCAGATATCAATTGTACCTTGTTGTATGAAGATGTATTTTGGATAGGTGTTTCATACCGCAGTTTTTCTGCCTTGAGTTTTATGGCGAAAGTACAACTTACCAATCAATTGAGTGCAGGTTATGCCTACGACAACGCCTTGGGTGATTTCAGCACCATCAGCGGAGCCAGTCATGAATTTATGATGACATATAACTTTTCCTTCTTCAAGTCTAATACCGTAACTCCGCGTGATTTCTGATATGAAAGTTAAACTGCTGTGTACTCTTCTGATGATCATTTTTCTAGCAGCAACGCTGCCCGTGGTGCATGCACAACACAAAAATATATTTACGCTTACCCAAAGTTCTTTTAAGCAAGCGGAAAAATTTTATAAGCAAACAGATTATCGGTCTGCCATCACTCTTTATGAAAAGGCGCTGCTCAAAGACAGACGCCGGCAAGGACTGATCAAACTACGTTTAGCGAATAGCTATCGTTTGCTTCATCACACCAAAGAAGCTGAATTCTGGTACAAAGACATCATGAATACCAAATCACTGGTTGGTCAACAGGATGTATTCAACTATGCCATGATCCTGCTTTCCAATAAGAAATACGAAGCCAGCAAAGCGTGGTTCGAACATTACAATAAAGAATATGGAGCAGACAGCTTAGTGCTTCGAAAACTACAAGGACTCCAGCAAATGGCCTCGTATTATGAAGACTCGATCAGTCGACCGGTTGCGCCTTTAGTAATCAATACCAGCTATTCCGAATTTAGTCCTGTGTTCTATGACAATGGACTTGTCTTTACTTCCTCCCGCCAAACGGAGAGCATGATCAAACTCAACAATGCAAAAGACAATAAAGCTTTCTTAGACCTGTACTACTGCCCATTCAACACGGATCAAACATTATCCGAGCCGAAGTCATGGCATCACGCCATCAATAGTAGTTACCACGAAGGACCTGTTGTGTTTTATAGTAACAATACAAAAGCGCTCTTTACTCAAAACATCTCCATTCAAAAAAAACAGGAGAAAATTGACACAAGGCATTTAGGATTATTCTCGATAGAGAAGCAAGGCGATCATTGGAGTGAAGCTGTTCCTTTGCCATTTAACTCTACCAAGTATTCCATAGCTCACGCTGCCATTACTCAGGACGGGCAATCACTTTATTTCACGTCTAACAAACCGGGAGGTTATGGAGGAACGGACCTGTATCAATCGACTTACAACGGCACGACCTGGACTGAACCTGTTAACCTTGGCTCTACCATTAATACCTCCGGTAATGAATTGTTTCCTTATCTTTTTCAAGACAGTATTTTATACTTTTCTTCTACCGGTCATGCGGGACTTGGCGGCCTTGACATCTATCGAAGCTATCCTTGTCAGGCAGGATATTGCGAAGTGGAGAATATGGGTTATCCCATCAACTCCAGCCAGGACGATTTTGGTATTGTTTTTCGACCCGACCACAAATCAGGCTACCTGAGCAGCAACAGAATTCATGGAGGCAGTGACGATGATTTATTCTCTTTTCAAATCATCAATGTTTACCTGAAAGGCACTATCAAAGGCAAGTTAAAAGGTTTACCACTGGCGGATGTTTCCATAAGCATGGCGTTGAAAGGTAAAGAAGTGCTCTCTACTAAAACCAATGAACGAGGTGAATTTCTTTTGACACTTGATCCGAGTGAAGAATATACAATGACCGTTTTTAAGGATACGTATAAAGCCTATACCCATACTGTTTCTACGAGACACCGCAGCACAACTGACAGCATCTTACAAAATATTCTGCTCGAAAAAGAAGTGAAGACGCTTGTAAAAGGAGTTGTTAACCAAAACGACAGCATCGTTACTAAGCTAAAAATCATTGCGCTTGAAACTTCTTCCAAGCATCAGGACACCCTTTACTCCGATGAGAAAGGAGAATTTTTTTTCGAAGCAGATCCAAGTCTGGAATATTATTTTTATGTCGACACGAAGTATTCCTTTGGGGATGTACTGTTGGAGCCCAGTAAAAAAACGAAAGGCACCTTCCTCTTGTACACCAAAATCGAGCTACACAATTACGATACTACTTTTGTAAATGTTTTGGTAAAAGATGGAAGCGTACCGGTAGCGAATGCGCTGGTAGTACTTGAAAATACCGTGACCGAAAAAAGAGATACCCTTTACACCAACAAAAAAGGAATGATTCGTTTTGTAGCGAAGTCTTATGCTGATTATAACATCATCAGTCGCTACAAAAAGAAACAAGCCCTGCTTTCAGATTTTAACTTGCTTACTACGCGTGTAAGAACATTGGTGCTGCATCTAAAAGAGGAAAAAGAAGACAACCAATAGTTTGTCGCAACCCTCTATTGCCTACACAATTCAACAAACGATTTAATGATTAACAAACATTCTTCCTTCTCTTCCAGCATGCCCATGTGTCCGACGTTGTCGAGTACATAGACTAAACTTTTTGTGGGAAGATAAAATTGCTCCTTGCTCGTTTCCAATGGAATCGCTGTGTCCTTCTTGCCGACAATAAACAATACTGGTACTTTTGCCTCTTTCAACACGTTCGTACGATCCGGCCTTGCTTTCATTGCCAACGTGGCTGATACGGCACCCTCTTTCGTAGTCAGTGCTGCTTGTTGTTTAACCTTTTCTATTTCGGTTTTAAGGCGCTCTCTATTGCCTTCATAAAACAAAGGCTCCACAAAATTGTCGGTGAAAGCCGGAACACCTTTGTCCTGAATATACTGAGCAACTTTGTCTCTGCTTTGCTTTTTCTCTTCGTTATCGGGAAATGCAGTGGAGTGAAACAAAGAAAATCCATTCAGCCGCTCCGGATACAATTCAGCAAATGCCAGGGCAACATAACCACCCAGCGAATGTCCAATGAACGTAACGCGTTCGTCTGTTTTTAAAACCAATTCCAATACTTCATGCAGCCGGCGAGCGTAGTATTCCATGTTCACCGCTTCGCCAAACTCGGGCGATGATTTCCCAAAACCTGGAAGATCCGTTACAATCACATGGTAACTGGCAGACAATTGTTGCGCGTAATCGCTCCAAATGCTTTGGTCTTCACAAAATCCATGAACAAGTAGTACAGCAGGGCCTTTGCCAAGGCTGGTATAGGAAAGGGTGTCGTTTTTCATGGAAGTAAATTTAAAATTATTTCGAGTAATACAACGCTAAACTGATGCCAACAATAGCTAATCTGTCTGAAATGTATTTGACAGCAGGCATGGAAATGAGCCGTATAATTTGTTAACTTTATGGCTTTAAAGCCTTTTATGAAAATTTTACAAACAGCAGAACGCGTTTCACCTACTGACCTTTCCGACAATTACGTTTTTCAACGCTCCATATTAGCTTATTATGAAGCAGCCAAACAAGTACATGGAGAAGTGTTGGAATTGGGTACAGGAGAGGGTTATGGCATCGAGTTGCTGGCACCAAAATCCACGCGCTATGTCTGCGCTGACAAACATCAGCCGGGTGTTGACCTGAGCATCTATCCTAATGTTACCTTTAAGCAGACCTCATTCCCTCCGCTAGACTTTGCTGATAACAGTTTTGACTTTGTCATCACCTTTCAGGTCATCGAACATATTCCTAACGACAGTTTATACGTCAAAGAAATTTTTCGCGTGTTGAAACCCGGCGGAAAGTTAATTGTCACTACTCCTAATAAAAAAATGTCCATCACACGCAATCCATGGCATGTGAGAGAATATACCTTGCTGGAACTGGAAACTTTATTGCTGAAATCGTTTCAATCCGTAGAGAAAAAGGGCGTATCCGGCAATGCGAAAATCATGGAGTATTACAACAAGAACAAAGCATCTGTTCGAAAGATCACACGCTTTGATGTATTCAACTTGCAATACGTTCTTCCTCGTCAGTTGCTTCAGATTCCTTATGATTTGCTAAACAGAATGAACCGCAAAAAATTATTGCAAAATAATACCGGGTTGGTTTCTGATATCAAGATGGAAGACTATACCGTGCAGGCTGCGGATGACCAGTGTTTTGATTGGTTTTATATCGCGACGAAAAAGTAAAAGTTAGTTGTTAGTTGTTAGTTGTTAGTTGTTAGTTGTTAGTTAAAAATTAATAGTTTTATTTCTAACCGTCTGGCCTAAATCCCCTTCAGGGGACTTTAAAGAAACAGAAACAGAGCGGTGAAAGAGTAAAATCTGTTTCTCCGCTCTGTTTCTTTACTTTAATACCACACCGACCAACGACCTCACCGCTTTCGCAATGCCTTCAGGATCGTAACCGCATTCTTTGTGCAGTTGAATTTGCTCTCCATGTTCGATGAATTGATCCGGGATACCTAAGCGAATAACTTTCGCGCTATAGCCGTGATCAGCCATGAACTCTATGATAGCACTGCCGAAACCTCCAACGATAGTTCCGTCTTCCAGTGTGATGATTTTTTTAAACTTTTTGAAAATTTGATGCAGCAGCTCTTCGTCTAAGGGTTTAGCGAAACGCATGTCGTAATGTGCCGGTGATAAATCTACTGTTTTCAACAACTGCAACGCTTCCGTTACATAGTTGCCAATGTGACCGATACTTAGAATAGCTACTTCCTCTCCATCACTGACCAATCGCCCTTTGCCGACAGGAATCAATTCAAACGGTGTTTCCCAATCCGGCATCGTACCTTGCCCACGCGGATAACGAATAGAGAAAGGGCCCATGTCGTCTTGTTGTGCCGTGTACATCAGGTTGCGCAATTCCTGCTCATTCATAGGAGCGGAAACGATCAAATTAGGGATGCAGCGGAAATAAGGAATATCAAAAGCCCCGTGGTGCGTAGGACCATCCGCTCCGGCAATACCGGCGCGATCCAGACAAAACACGACATTGAGTTTTTGCAAACATACATCGTGAATCACCTGATCGTAGGCACGCTGCATGAAGCTGGAATAAATATTACAAAAAGGAATCAATCCTTGTGTAGCCAATCCGGCAGAGAACGTCACGGCATGTTGCTCGGCAATCCCAACATCCATGGCCCTATCCGGCATGGCTTCCATCATGATATTAAGCGAAGAACCGGAAGGCATAGCGGGTGTAATGCCCATGATCTTTGGATTCCTTTTGGCTAGCTCTACGATCGTATGACCGAAGACATCCTGGTATTTAGGAGCTTGAGGTTTATCGTAAACTTTACTTTTGATCTCACCGGTAATCTTATCGAATTTACCGGGCGAATGCCATTTTACCTGATCCTGTTCGGCGAGCGCGTAACCTTTGCCCTTTGTAGTAATCACGTGCAATAATTTCGGACCAGGAATATTTTTAAGGTCATTAAAAATATGCACCAGGTGATCCACATCGTGTCCGTCAACAGGACCAAAATATCTTAAGTTGAGTGATTCGAATAAGTTGCTGTGCTTGAGCATAGCGGCTTTTAAGCCCCCTTCAATCTTGGAGGCAAAGGCTTGCGCATTGCTGCCCAGATCACCGAAGCGCCCCAGCATCTTCCATATTTCATCGCGGAATTTATTGTAGGTAGACGAAGTGGTAATGTCCACCAGGTAATCCTTCAAGGCGCCCACATTGGGGTCGATGGCCATGCAATTGTCGTTGAGGACAATCAGTAAATTACTATTGGTAACACCCGCATGGTTCATGGCTTCAAACGCCATACCGGCAGTCAACGCGCCGTCTCCGATCACAGCGATGCAATGACGGTCTTTTTCCTTTTTATACTCTGCCGCCACCGCCATACCGAGCGCAGCGGAAATAGAGGTGGAGGAATGGCCCACACCGAACGCATCGTATAGGCTTTCTTCGCGTTTGGGAAAGCCTGAAAGTCCTTTGTATACGCGGTTGGTATGAAAATCATCTCTGCGGCCGGTCAGGATCTTATGTCCGTAGGCCTGATGACCCACATCCCAAATCAGCTGATCATAAGGCGTATTGAAAACGGTGTGCAAAGCAACGGTCAATTCGACCACACCTAAACTGGCACCAAAATGCCCGCCATAGACTGATACCTGGTCAATGATAAACGTGCGCAATTCCTCGCATAAAGCGTGTAATTGCTCAGGACTTAGTGGTTTAAGATCGGCTGGGGAATTGATCTTCGACAGTATAGGGCCGGGTTGTATCAAACTATTCTTTTAGAGGATCGACAAATATAATGAAAATCTATTTTAATACGATGAATAAGCGCTTTGTAAACATCTTATCTACACGTTATCCACCTCCAGGGGTGGAAAAAATAAGCCTTTTGCCCTGAAAACTACGGCCGAATAAGGCTAATTTCGTCCTGTGAGTTTTGAAATCAAGCTGCCTCTTTTTGAAGGTCCCTTTGACCTGTTGTTGTTCTTTATTGAACGGGATGAACTGGATATTTATGATATTCCCATTTCGAAAATAACGAATGATTTCCTCGATTATATCCACCAGATGGAGCGTATGAACGTGGAAGTGGCCAGTGAATTCATTCTGGTAGCGGCAACTTTGATGCGGATTAAGGCTAAAACCTTGCTGCCTAGACCTCAAATTGATCTTTTCGGCAACGAAGTCGATCCAAGAGAAGAGTTGATCGCTCACTTGCTGGAGTACAAAAAATACAAATCTGTCATCGCCGAGTTGGCTCAATTTGAGCAGGACTCTTTGCAGAGGGAAAAACGTGGCAACATCCTCAAAGAAATCAAACAGCTTTCGGAAACCAACAACGTGGAAGCCGAGCTGCAGGATCTGGATTTGTACAAACTGCTCAAGGTCTACCAAAAAGTATTGGTTCGTTTTGAAGAAGAAAAAAACAAACCGGTTCACCACGTCACTCAATATCCTTACTCCATAGAAGGTCAAAAAGAATACATTCTCAACCGCGTCACGGCAGGCAAAGGCCGGGTTTCGTTTGTGGATGTCATCACCGACAACGCGACAAAAATCGCTGTCGTTTATAACTTCCTGGCTATTTTGGAATTGCTGCAGTTGAACAAAATTCGAATTTATATCGGAGAAGGATTTAATAATTTTTGGGTAGAAGAATCAGACGGAAGCGAACAGCTGATCACAGATGCCGATGAAAACGGTGAGCCTGTGCAGCCGGAACCGGAGCCGGATAACAACGAATAACGGAAGCCCTTTGTGGGCTTTTTCTTTTTTCACTATTTTACTTTCAACTCATCTTATCCATGCATTACAGAAGTCAACTTTCTTTGGTTATTAGTTTTATAGGCTTCCGTATTTTGATGTTGGTATTGTATGTATTCTTTCAACCTAGTATACCAGGTCCTTACATGCCTTATATTTTAATTCTTTATTCCTTGTTCGACCTGTTGATCATCTTTTATCTCTATCGCTTTGTTAAAGAAATAAAAAAACAAAAGTTCAGTCTCACCGCTGTTCTATTCATTTTAATCGGGTTGATCTTAGATCTGACACTAAATTTTTTCTTACCGCTTGACACGAGCACTTGGTCACAGTTTCAAATGCAATTGATTCCTATACCCGCTGCATTGATTCATGTAGTTGGCAAGCTAATTCTAGCGGTGCAGTTAATCAGGAATAAGACCGAAGACTCTTCCAGGAAATACATGAAACGGTTGGGGTGGAGTTACATTTTAATATGGTTGATAGGCTTTGTATTTCCCTTTGCCAGTGTTTCTTTTATTGAAGATTTCCCTAATTCTAACTTCTATATATTGAACATCGCCAGAACGATTCCGCTCTTTGTCATGATCCTGCTTTATGTCAACGAATTTAAACAAAACTCCGATGCCGGTGCTTATATTGGAGGACCAACTGTAGATTCAGAAGTTTAACAAATTACCGACACCAAAATTTTTCAATGGAAGAATCGTATCACGAAACTGCAGATCAACTTTCTTATAGAAAATACATTCCCTGGGTTACAGTATTCATAGGCGTGTTCAGCATTGCCTTGTTTATCGGCATCAACACCGAGTCAAACGCATACAGTTGGGCAAGTTATAAAAAATGGGGTGCCGCTACACCTGATGACGTTTGGAACGGAGCCTGGTGGGCATTGT
>JAQZBV010000171.1 GCA_029237685.1 Cytophagaceae bacterium
AAAATCAACATCGCCAATAGTGCTCCTGCAAAAGCCAAAAATATATCTTTCTGCGCGTCCCATACATCTCCCTGTGTACCTAAATAAGCGGTGCCTTGTTTTTTGAAAAAGATATCGGCTACGGCCCATTCAATCAGTTCATAGGCAGCGCCAATCGATAAACAAACTTCTACGGGCAGCGCCCAGGTCAACCATTTTTCTAGTTTCAATGTCTTCATAAAAAACTCCCGCATAGGATAGGCGAGAAGGAAACCAAAATTAAAATGTACAATTCTATCGTAGTGATTGCGCTTTGTATGAAAAAGGTCCTGCAACCAATAACCAAATGGATTCTCGGCATACGTGTAAGTAGAACCGTACACGTGGATACATAAAAACAGGAAGATCAATAAATAACTGAGATCACTCATCCGATGTTTTCGGTAACCCCAAAAAAGCGGCACAAGAAATAAAACAACCAATGCATTTTCGATCAGCCAATTGTTGAGGTCGGTCGTAGCGATCAAGGTATAGCCCCAGATGATCACAAATATCAACAGGTATAAGATGATCCACCTGTTTTTAAGGAAAGGAGTACGGCGAGAAGAAGAGGCAGTTGTAAATGTCATGCCTCTATTTATTTCAATAGGCGTGCCGATTATTCTAAAGATGGAAATATGATCTCCACATCGCCGTCAATGGGATATGCCTGACAGGTCAGTATTCTGCCTTTGGCCATCTCCTGATCGGTAAGGACTTCGTTGTAGGCCATCCATGTTTTGCCTTTCGTACAAGTAGCCACGCAGCTGCCGCAGCGACCTGCCTCGCAGCTGTAGGGCAGGGAAATATGGTGAGCCTTTGCGGTGGCTAAAATCGATTGGGGGTATTGTACTGGCAGGGAATAGCTTTGGCTTTCAAGATGGATCGTTACTTGGTGTGCTTGTGTATCCGGAGGTTTTGGGATGATCAATCTTGGAAGCGAACTGAAATCTTCTTTGATCAGGTGCGAGGCTGGAATGGATTCACCCAATAAGGTAATGCGCAGCGTTTGCATGTAATCAAAGGGGCCGCAGAGGTAGAAGTAAACCTTGTCTTTGGATGCAATAGGGTATTCTTTCAAAAGGTGAAGCAGCAGCCATTTACTCAGGCGACTATGGTATACACTGAAACGGTTGCTGTATAAGAAGCGAATAGAAAAACGATCGGCATATTTTTTTTGCAAGAGCTGCAATGCCTCGTGAAAGATGGTGTCTTCTTCTGTCTTATTGCTGTAGATCAATACCACCTGATGACTGCTGCCGGTTAAAATAGTTTTGATCAAGGAGTAGCAAGGTGTAATGCCGCTGCCGGCTGCCAGAAAAAAGAACTGGCGGATGTTTAATTCAGCCGGAGGCAGCACGAAGAAACCACTGATGCCTGTCGTATAGAGCACATCTCCTTCTTTGACTTCATAGACAAGCAAACGAGAGAATTCTCCATTGTCCACTTTTTTTACCGTAATGCTTAAGGGCTCGCATAAATCCGGGGAGGAAGAAATAGAATAGGATCGACGCTTTTCTCCATAGGGTGTTTGAAAAACAAACGTGAGAAACTGCCCGGCCTTGTATACCGGCTGCCAGTCGTCCAACGGCTCCAAGACGAAGGTCTTCGACTGCGGGGTCTCAATACGTATGGATGCAATTTTTACTCTTTTGATGAACTCATCTCCCGGCATACCCGAAGATAATGAATTTCATGTAGCTGAAAAAAAACGATCGGAGAAAGCCTAAGCGCTTGCTGTTTCTTTCAGGTGTTTCATGTGCGAGCGAACCGCACTGAAAAACGAAGGAAACTCGTGGTAGGTCACTTGGTATTCTTCGCAGGTTTCTACCACCAGCTTGTTCAAGGCCGGATAATGGACGTGACTGATTTTAGGAAAAAGATGATGCACCACTTGAAAATTAAGGCCTCCGACATACCAGGTCATCCAGTTGTTCCGGGTGCAAAAGTTAGTGGTGGTTTTTACTTGGTGTATCGCCCATTCGTCTTCGATCTTATGGTCGGCTAAATGGCTATCGGTAAATTCCGCTTCTTCTACCACGTGGGCCAATTGAAATACGGTAGACAAGATAAGACCTAATACAAAATGAAAGACCAGGAAGCCTACCCAAGCTGCAGTCCATCCCCATACCATGGCCGGTACAATCAGGAAGAAAGAAAAATAAGTGATTTTAGAAAGCCAGAAGATCAAGTGATCTTTAGCGGCCATGTTGTTGATTTTAAAGTTGCCTACTTTTCCCTGAAAATATTTAATAAAATCCAACAGGAACACCCAAAGCAGAGAAGACAAACCATACACGGCAAAGCAGTACAGGTGTTGAAAACGATGCAGGTAATATTTTTTTTGAAGTTTATTCAAGCGCAGCACGGGCAATTGTGCGATGTCCTGATCATGCCCTTCGATGTTGGTATAGGTATGATGAATGATGTTGTGTTTATTTTTCCATAATACCGCATCGCCTCCTAAGATATTGATGGTATAAGCAGCTAGCACATTGAGCCATTTTTTATCGGAAAAACTGCCGTGTGCGCCATCGTGCATAATGTTGAAGCCAATCGCCGCCGCTGCGACTCCCAGGTAGGCACAGAGCAATAAAGCCAGCCAATGGGCAGGATGTGCAAACATCAGGATGCTGTATGAAATGAAATAAGTAGAAATGAAAAAGATTCCTTTGAGGTAAAGATTAACGGTGCCATTTCTTGAAATGGATTCTTTCTCGAAGTAAAGATTGACTTTATCTTTCAACGCCGTGAAAAAAGGATTTTTGTGATTGCCAAATCTAATCCTAACGTGTGCATCAGGTGGTACAGGTTTGCTAATGCGAGGAGAGCGTTCTGTTGTTTCAATCAAGAGAATGAAGGTTTGAAGAAATCAGGTAAGCGAATTGTCCAACAAGTTCGTACATAGCTGGTGTCAATCCAAGGTTGAAGTATAACTTCTGGATATGCTACACCATTATGGTAAAGCATATTACAAATATAGCTCTATTTTGGCAATTTCTCTCTCCTGAAGGTTTAATCGTACTACTCTTCTTGTTCGATAAACTGAAGCATTTCGTTATTATTCTTTGATTTGGTAATTTGTGTAATTGCCGTACCCAATAATTCATTCATTTCTCTCGGATTTTCGATCATCGGAAAATGACTTGTACCTTTCATTTCCATTAATTCATAAGACTTAGCTGCATACTGATCCAAGGCTTCTGTATTGGTAGGCCTATTATTGACTTGAATGAGGTAAATTTTGAAAGGTAATTGTTGTAACAACTCTCGTTCTCTTTCATAGTAATATGATGTTTCTCTTGCCAATTCTATTGCCATGGGTTCGTATGCAGTTCTATAGGCTTTTACAATTCGTTCGGTAATGGCTTTAGGCGTTGAAGGAGAGAGAAGACCGGTGCGTGCATAGTTTTCGGAGGTATTGGCGAAATCTCTTTTTAATTGTTCTTCGATTTGCTGGACCTGTTGCTGAAATTCTTCGGGTAATGGAGTGCCTGCATTTTTAAAGGTATCCACGGCGATGAATCCGATAATGGACTGGGGGTAACGAACGGCTGCTTCCAATATCGCATCTGCTCCCATAGAATGTCCAATAAGAATCACATTTTTGAGTTGCAACACTTTCAATAAGGTAATCACATCTTGTCCAAATTGCTCGATGGTCCAGGTACTGCGATTGTTTCCTGATTTGCCGTGCGCCGCCAGGTCAAGGGTTACCACCTGGTAGGAAGAACTGAAATAATCTACTTGCGCGTTCCAAATGGTCTCATCCAGAAATGCTCCGTGCACAAACAATAAAGTAATTTCACCAATGCCCGATAGGCTATAGTGAAGGTGCAAGTCGTGATGGATCACTGCCGTTTTATTAGAGACTTGTGGATTCATAATTCATAGCGGATTTATTTAGATTATACTAAGAAAATCGTGCCACAGGAAGGAGAGAGCGGAGGTTGAAATAAAAAATGGAGGGTAAAAGCCCTCCATACTGTTTATAGTTTATATTCTAAAAAGGATTTGAGAGCGTAGAGTAAAGTGAGTGATATATCAATACAGCAGCCGCCCGCACTGTTTCTCCGCACTTCGCTCTATTGCTTGGTGTAAGTCAATTGTATTTTTCCGCTGTTGGACTGTATAATCATTTTACTTGCTGACAGGGAAATGATTTTATATTTAGAAGCGTCTCCTAAAATAATAGTATTGTCTTTTACCGTATAACTGTCTTCCTGTGTTTTAAATTTTTGCCTGTCGTTGATCAGGTTATATTTGCATTTGCCCAGAGGAGAAAATTTGAAATAAGATTTGGACAAATACTTTACTTGTTGAATATATTGTTTTTTCAAGAGAGCAAGGCTGTCTGCCGGAATATTAGTTGGATTCTCTTCCGTGGCCATTTTAGAGACCAACACATTAAAACTAGAATCCACATTGCTGTTATCAAAGAGCATGGTCATTTTTTGATCCTTCCCTCTTAGCTCATAGATGGTCAAATCCCAGTTTCCAATCAATTGGTCTTGTTGAATGGTTTGGGCATAGCCTGCAGTGGTAAAGCCAATAAATAGGATAAATACAAGGTGCTTTAAATAACTCATGGGGGAGAGAATTCAGTAAAATTTATTTTCTTAATACAATGTCTATTTCGGGTTTCAACGCACGTAATTGTTGAAGGAATTCTTTTTTACATTTTGGGGAGATCAATACCCGATCGGTTTCCCCGTAGATAATCTCCAATCTGTCGAGAGAGCCAGCCGGTGAACTCAACGGATCACGGGACTCCTGTACTCTTTGTATGCTTTGAATATCAATAATGATCGGCATGATCAATGGTGACTTGATGGCCAATACATTTTCTTCTATCGTGTAGGTGGTATGAATACAAACATAACAAATACCTACAATGGCTGTCATGTTGATGATCAAACCTATCCATGCTTCATGATAGATTAACAAGGCAGAAGAAATGCCAAATACGACAATCAGAGGAAGGATCAACTCAATTCCGATTTTAGTAGGATAGGTAGTCGTTGCCATGTGTCTTTAATTAGCGGTCATAACCAAGAGGAGTCAGGCCCTCTTGTCAAAATAGTATTCTCATTAAATTAGGAGAAAAAAAAGCGGATTTCAAACAGATTGTCCCACAAAATCCCCAAAGCTGGTCCGCTTACAATAAAAATACGGAGGACATCGATAGTACGACTATGCGTATTAGATAGTTTTCCAAGGAAACAGCAGCGGCTAATGTGATGGTTGATGTGCAAAGAATGGATAAGATAAAACAGTGTAATTGTTTAACAGATTCGTTAAGACTCCAATATTTTTTTTAGATTTTCCCACTTCCATTGGTAAAGATATCCCGCGCCTTTGATGCGTGGACATTTCTGATCTTTATAACCGATCAGTTGGATGACTTTCTTTTTTAACGCTTTGGCAATGGCTATTTCTTTTAATACACCGGGAGACTTGTGTGTATAAGCACCTAGCATCACAATGACAAGGTCTGCCTGCTCTATTTTCTTTCTTGCTTTTTCTTCCCATCCAATTT
>JAQZBV010000052.1 GCA_029237685.1 Cytophagaceae bacterium
TTTTCTTTATTCGCTGGTTCTTCAGCATTGCCTATGAGAAGAGATCCCGGAAGCGGCGCGGAAGGACCCACATTGAGAATGATCGGTTTTTTAGCGGAAGGTGTTTTTAATAATGCAGCAAACTTAGCCGGATCCATTAGTTTTTCCGGTGTATAGGTAAATGCGATCGCCAAAGCAAAAGCTATAAGTCCGATGATAAGAAACGCGTGTTTTTTCATACCTGCTATTTTATATACTACTTAACCAAAGTTTGGCTTCTTCTATACCGTCAAAGAAATTGATCATCAGTTTTTCTTTGTCTACTTTATAAGAAATACTTTCAATGGCTACTTTATTGAAATAACTATCCGGTTTGATAAGCGCAATGGCTTTAAAACCAAACTTAATGGCGCGCGGTAGAAATTCCGTATCCATCCATTGTTGGTCTTCCAGACCGATCATGATCATGTCTTTCGCGTCGGCCAAAACTTTTGACGCACGATTTTGGATCAATACATTCAGCATGAGTTCTGTGCCTTCTCTGAACTGGCTGCTCGTCGCATAGCCGTCCCATTCCATGACCACAGTATCGAGTTGATCGTCAAAATAAACGTTGTAAATTTTATCGCTTGTTTCCATGAAATTTCGCTTGTACAACTAAATTAATAAATAACTCATAAAGAGCAAGGAGGTAGGAGCTAGGATTAACAAGACATTTCCTAGCTCGTACCTCCTTGCTACTGGCTTTACTTACTCCATCTTTTCTTTTTGTCCCTGCGACATTTCAATGGTTTCTACATTTTTGGCTTTCGTTTGTTTCAACGCCCAATAAATAGCCGGCAGATTATCTTTTTTGGAAACCAATGTGCTGAACCACAAACAACGTGTTGCTATTTCTGTGCTTTGGTCAATCATACGACGAACAAAAGCGGCTTCGCCTCCTTCGCACCACAATTCTGTTTGTTGGCCGCCAAAATTCAACACTGGTTTTGACGTTGGTTTCGCTCCGAGGTTGTTCCACTTTCTTCGTGTACTGGCCAATGCCTCTTCTTCAGAAGCGTGAAAGGGTGGGTTGCAGACTACCAGATCAAACAGTTCTCCGGGTCTTACCACACCTCGAAAAATAGTAGTGGGAAAATCCTGAAAACGGTATTCGAGGACATCTTCCAGATCACCATTGGATTTAATGATGTGTTGCGCAGTACGCATGGCTTCATGATCGATATCAGAACCGACAAAGCGCCAACCGTATTCATGGTTTCCAATGAGCGGATAAATGCAATTGGCACCTGTGCCAATGTCCAACACGCGTACCGATGTGCCTCGCGGTATTTTACCTCCGTTGGCTTCTGCCAGCAGATCGGCTGCATAGTGCATATAATCTGCTCTACCCGGAACAGGCGGACAGAGAAAACGATCCGGAATGTCCCAATAGTTGATTTTATAAAAGTACTTCAACAAGGCTTTATTCAAGGCTTTCACCGCTTCAGGATTGGAGAAATCAACCGACTCATCATCGTATGCGTTGACAGCAACAAAAGAACCGAGTTCCGGACAAGCTTTTATCAAAGCGCCGAAATCATAACGCAAGCGATGTTTGTTGCGTGGATGAAGACTGATTTTTTCTGAGTTTTTTTCTGGAGATGTAGACAAAGTCATGCATTAACTTTTGTGAGGATACACAAATCTTATCCTAAAGATATAAAAATGGAAGGGCTTATACAGGAAATAAAAGAGATAAAAAAATGGGACGCTCTGCGAAACGTCCCATCTGCATTATGAGTAGATGAAAAAATGGAAGATTATTGAATAACGAGTTTCTGGGTAGCTTCACCAATTTTTACCAGGTATAAGCCCTTAGGGAAGGTCGAAACATCGACTGTTGTTTTTTGTTCTGTCAATTCTTGCTGGTACCATACTTCACCGATCATACTGACAATTTGAAGTCGTGTTTCATTTTGACTTGTTCTGTTATTCTCAATGGTAATTTGTTGTTGCGCCGGGTTAGGAAACAGAGTCATAGCCTCTATTGTTTCTGTTTGTTCTATACCTGTTGTGACACAACTGAAGATGGTAGCATAGTTTGCGGCAAATGTATGACCACCATCATAGTCATTATTAATGGACCATGTAGCCATACCCCTCAGATCCGGATAACCGCCTACGGTTTGCAAGGTATAAGTGCCTGGCTTCGCTGATACACCAAGCAAATAATTGATGGCCGATTTTGCGACTGCCGGTGTTACATAACCGCTACCAGCTGAACCTGATTCTGCAGGTAACGTGACCACTACTTTGCTCGCAGGCAAACCGGAATAAGTACCTCTTGAACTTTTGCAAGTAAATCCTTTAATGATGGCTTCAGTTTGACTGATAATATAATCGGCATTGCCATTAGTATATGTGACACCGTCAAGCCCTATATTCTCACCAGCATTGTAAAGTTGCACCATCAGCAAATCAAGATCGTCCCGCAAAGCTTCAATGATCGGTAAATACGCCACACCATAGGCATCTGTCTGGTATTGAGAAAGACCTCCGGTAACGTATGCTGTTTCGGGTACCATGGTAAGGATCATTTTTTTGCTGTAAGTCGCTTGATACCAATCAAGCAATTGTTGCAATCCAGTAATCAGATTAGCGATATGCGCAGATGGATTGCTGATTGTACCAGACTGTTTGAGGTAAATATTCTGTTCTAAATCGATGTCTATTCCATCCACTTTATAAGTTTGTATCACAGCTTTCACCTTATCGACAAAAGTCGTTACATCAGCGGCTGAGTTCAATTTGAAAGAACCATTCGCACCACCTATGCTCATAAGAACTTTTCGGCCCTCTGCTTGCACAACAGGAATATCCGCAATCAATAAGGAGTTTTGTCTGGCGTAAAAGCTAAGATTGTCTACAACATTGTTTAAAGAATTGCCATCACCGCCATTGGCTTCTAAAAAAGAAAGGCAAATCACATTGTAGTTGCTGTTTACGTCTTTTAGACGAATGTTAGTGCCCCAAGAGGATTGATAATAACCCACCAACACTTTACAAGGCAATTGACCATAACTCGTTCCGAAATAAAATACCAATCCGAAAATAATCAGGGCGCGCAAATAAACTAAATGTCTTTTCATATGTCTGGATTACTAAGATGATATAAAAATATTAGATTTAACCCAGAAAAAATTTGCATATTCCGGCATAACCTTCGCATTTTGCGAAGGGGTCTGGATTGAGTTATTTAGGCGCTAAAAACTGAATATGCAAAGCGAAAACCTTATTTTGCAAAGTCGTAAGATGAATACCAGTACACTTTTGATTAAAATTGAAGCACATGTTGCATAAAAAATTGATTACGATCTGCCTAATCGCAACAGCGATGGTCGTCATCATCATGGGCGGCTTGTTGTACCGAACAGATTCTCTGGTCGTCATTCCATTTTCTTCTTCCTCTACCATCGCTATTAACACTTACCACGAAGAGGGCGCTGTTTTTTCTAAAGCCTCTTGCCAACGCACAGATAAAGGCATCACCTTCGATTACACACTTTCCAACGCTTTTCCGGAACCTTTCGCCGCGATCTATATACGCGATACGATTACGGCTCAACATTTTTTTGATGCGACGAGTTATGACATGCTGGAAGTTAAACTGAAGGCTACTAAAGGCACTCGCATTCCCATCACATTCAGAGTGTCTAAAAAATTAGTGATTGGTAACGACTCTGTCGATGTGATTCCTTATGTATTAGTGGTCAACCACTCCGGTGCGGATACAACCTATAAATTACGGTTAAGCAATTTCAAAGTAGCCAGTTGGTGGTTGCGCTATTATAAGCTTCCCGGAACTGATTTTGAGAAACCTGACTTGGCTCATGTCGGTGATTTTGTCATTGGAAGCTGTCAGGCACTGGGACCGGACATACCTGACTCCATTACAATTTCTGATTTGCGTTTTGCGCATTCCAACCGGACGTTGTTGATTGTGATTGGCAGTATCCTGGCATTGCTAGTGTCGGCCGGTGTATACATCAACTTGCTGAGAAAAAAACAAGTAAACAGTTTACAAATTGCGTATACCCCATTGCCTTTATCGGATACACAAAATAATGAGTTTGGTAAAATCGCAGATTTCATCGCAAAAAATTATCCCAACGCAGAACTCAGTCTAACAGATGTTCAAAACGGTGTAGGCATCAATGGTAAAGCGATCTCCCGACTCATTAAAGAAAATCTGCAAATCTCTTTTACGGATTACCTCAATCAATTGCGTATCACGGAAGTGAAACGTTTATTGAAAGAAACCAAGCTTCCCATTTCAGACATCGCTTATAAAGTAGGCTATAATAACATTTCTCATTTTAACAGAGTGTTCAAAGGCATTACGGGTAAGACGCCCAAGGCTTTTAGAGAGGAAGAGGTATAACCTCCATTGTTTTTTTATCACCATAACTAATCATACCATGAGCAGGTATTTTTTTATTTCCTTTTTTCTGTTGTCGGCTTCTTCATACTGTCAAAGCATCTCACAGAAAATAGACAGCACGATCAACAGCGTACAGGTAGAGAAAACGAAAATGCTTTTTGTGAAACCGGAAGGGCTCTTGGTAGATTCTACTTCCTATCGTAAGGTCAGTTATTCTGTCAACAAAAAAGAAATCAAAATTGTATTACCCGATTATACGATTCGGAAAGAGAATGCATCAGCCTTCTGGGGCTTAGTAAATGACTTTGGCCAGTGTCAACGTTTTTACCAAGGGAAAACATACATCCTGTGGCACACGAAAGCTCCTTATGTCTATAGAGATTATGCAGCGTCGGATCGTAAGATTGCTTACTTCTACAGTGAAAGTTTAGTCAGCGAAATTATTCCATTAACGAAAGAAAGCGTTAGCGAAATTAAAGACAAAAACACTGCTCAACAGCTGTCTGCCTACCTGAAAAACCACGAATTGAAAAAATCAAAAGACGGTGGTCCTTCTCTACCTCCGGGAGTTCAGGCCTTCTCAGATGAAGAAAAAACGATACTGAGCGATTTCGTCTTGTTTCATATACAAATAGCCTGGACCATTGCTGAATGTTTGATGCTGACAGCGAAATAAAAACACCAGTGAAATCTATTACTGATTGTCCGAAATAAATCGCTCCAACTCCGTCAGTTTAATCTGCTCGTCCAGCAAAGCCTTCGCAAATACAGCACCTTTCAGCCCTGCATCCTGCAATTTTTTAACATCATCCAGAGACTTGATGCCGGTAGCAGCGGTAAAATTAATCTCAGGATATTGTTTGATCAACGGTTCGTAACGTGTAATCGCTTTTTCTACGGACCAGCCGTGCATCGCACACTTGATGGTTTTAACCCCTTGCTCAGAAAAATAATCCACCACCTGCTCGAGTTCTGTTTCTTCAATTTTTCCGTGTTGACGGTATATTACTTTACCCTCGATGATATCGAGGCTCAATACTATTTTAGCAGGAGTAAAAGTGACCATCCAAGAACTGAAAATTTCCTGGTTGAATTCTACGACAGAAGCTGCCAATACGCGGTCCGCCCCATGTTCAAAGGCCAGGCGCAGATCCGCTTCTTTTTGTATACCGCCTCCAAAGTCTACTTTGAGCCCAGTGAATCCGGAAATTTTTTCCAGGGCATCGGTATCTACAACTTTGCGTTGCTCCAGTCCTTCTACGTCAGTAAGCACGACACGTTGAATGCCCGCATCTTCAAGCTTCATGGCCCAATCCAAGGGATCATGATTATACAGCACCAAATCGTTAGGATTGTATCCATTGATGCGCACTACTTTTTTATACTTGACCGAAATAGCAGGGATGAGCTCTATCATGGCTGGAGGGTTTTATCCTTGTTTTACAAAAGATACAAATTCTTTAATGTCTTTTTCCAACAAATGGCTATTTCCTAACATTTTTATAAATGCACTTCCAATAATAGCGCCATTGGCATAGTTACAAGCTTCTGTATAGGATGCGTGGTCCTTGATATTGAAACCGATCATCGTAGGATTATTAAATTTAGCATTTTTGATGCGCTCGAAATATTCCTTCTGACCGGCCAGGTCCTTCGCTTCATTACCCGTTGTACTGGCGGTAGATACCACATAGATAAAACCAGAAGAAGCTTCGTCAATGTATTTTAAACGCTCCACCGATGTTTGCGGGGTAACTAAAAACACCATAGACATGTTGTTGGCTTCAAACAACTCCTGGTATTTTTCTTTGTATTCATCAACCGGTAAATCAGGGAGAATCAATCCGTCTACACCCAGTGCGCTCAAATCAGCCACCAGTTCTTCTACTCCATATTGCAGGACTGAATTGATATAACCCATCAACAACACCGGAATGTGAATCTCTTCGCGCATACCTTGCAATTGCTGAACGATTTTCTTGAGGGTAATGCCATTGTTTAATGCCGCATCATTGCTTTCCTGAATTGTCGGTCCGTCAGCCAATGGATCAGAAAATGGAATCCCGATTTCGACCATGTCAGCGCCCCCGTCCTGCAAGGCTTTCAGAATGGTACGAGTGTTTTCTAATTGCGGAAAACCCGCGGTGAAATAGATGTTCAGCAAGCCTTTTTGCTTTGTCGAAAAAAGCTGCGTGAGTTTATTGTTTATGTTTGTGCTTGTCATGGATGGTAATTTTAATGTTCTTTTTATACAAATAAGGGACGAGCTAGGAGGTACGAGGGACGAAAGACAAACGTACCTACTAGCTCGTCCCTCGTACCTATTTTGTGAATTCATCCTTACGTGTGATATACGTCATCAAATCCTTATCTCCTCTACCGGACAAATTGATCACTACCACATCGTCTTTTTTCAATGGAAGATTTTCCAATACCGCAATGGCATGTGCAGACTCCAAGGCAGGAATGATTCCTTCCAGCTTACTCAGCAACATGGCGGCATTAAAGGCTTCTGTGTCGGTGATGCTATAGAATTTCGCACGACCGGTCTCAAACAAATTGGCGTGCATCGGACCAATACCCGGATAATCTAATCCCGCGGAAATAGAATAAGGTTCCGTAATTTGTCCGTCTTCTGTTTGCATCAACAAGGTCTTGGAACCGTGAATCACTCCTGGTTTTCCAAGAAAGGTTGTAGCCGCAGAATGGCCGGAATATACGCCCTGCCCGGCAGCTTCCACTGCGATCAGGTTTACACTGGGTTCACTCAGGTAATTGTAAAATGCTCCGGCGGCGTTACTGCCTCCACCTACGCAAGCGATCACGTAATCAGGATTTGGAGAACCTGTTTTATCTATTAGCTGTTCTCTCATCTCCTCAGAAATGACCGATTGAAAACGCGCGACCAAATCAGGATAAGGATGAGGGCCCACTACTGAACCAATAATATAATGTGTATCCACCGGGTTGTTGATCCAATCGCGGATGGCTTCGTTTGTAGCGTCTTTGAGTGTCTTGCTTCCTGAATTGGCCGGACGAACTGTTGCACCCAACATTTTCATACGTTCTACATTGGGTTTTTGACGTTCCATGTCTACAGATCCCATATACACAATGCACTCCATACCCATCAAAGCACATACCGTTGCTGTAGCCACACCGTGTTGACCGGCACCAGTTTCTGCGATGATGCGCGTTTTACCTAAGCGACGTGCCAATAAAATCTGACCGATGGTATTGTTCACTTTATGCGCACCGGTATGACATAGATCTTCACGCTTCAGATAAACCGTGGTGTTGTATTTTTCAGACAAACGCTTCGCTAAATACAAAGGAGTAGGCCTCCCCACGTAGTCGCGCAATAGTTCATCCATTTCCAATTGAAAACTTTCTTCCTGAATAATATCCAGGTAGCGATTTCTCAATTCTTCCACGTTGGGCACTAGCATTTCAGGGATGTATGCACCGCCGAAATTTCCGTAAAATCCTTTTTTGTCAACTTGATAGTTCATAGGGATAAGTTGTAAGTGATAAGTTGTAAGTCTCTTGACCTACTTATGCATTCAATTTTTTCTTAAATTCTTTTATTCGTTCCACATCCTTTAGACCCGGACTGATTTCGAAGCGACTATTCACATCAATGGCCCACAGTGGTTTTTCTAAGACAACGTCAGGAATAGGCAGTTGTTCGATTCCAATTCCACCGCTTAAGAAAAAGGGCTTATCTGAAGGATAATCTTTTAAAATATTCCAATCAAATAATCTACCGGTTCCTCCCCAGGAAGCATCTGCCGTATCGAAAAGGAAGTAATCGGAGACTGTTTCATAACGTTCTAAACTTCTCCAGCCTACCGCTGTTCCTACATGTACCACTTTGATCACCTGAAGACCGGATGCTTTCAATTCGGCACATGCAGCCGCAGGTTCTTCACCGTGCAATTGTACAGCACTCAAACCGTAACGCTTCGTGATTTCCACTATTTCTTCTACACTTTCGTTAACGAATACACCTGTTTTAATAATGCTTTCAGGAAGTGAGGCCAAAACTTTCGCATCCAGCAACTCACCGGCATATCGCTTGGAGGGACCATAGAAAATAAATCCCATGTAATCAGGCAAAAGCTTCGCCAGCTCGAGAATGTTTTCACTCTCGCGCATGCCACAGACTTTTAGTTTTATATTTCTTTTCTCCATTCCCATTTCCTTTGGGTGTCAGGTCTTTCGACCTGACACGGATGGACTTTATTAAAATGGTTTTGTTAATACCATCTGCTTGCCCCTAAATCCCCTAAAGGGGACTTTTAAGAGCGGAGAAACAGAGCGGAGAGCGAAGTATGGACACTGTTTCTCCGCTCTGTTTCTCATAGTTTATTATTTCAACGCTTCATAACGTTTCACAAACTCCGCCATCGCTTTCCCGGGATCTTGCTCCTTCATGAAACGCTCTCCCATGAGAAAGCCCTTGAATCCTGCTTTGCCAAGTGTAATCAAATCCTCGGGGGCATCTAAACCACTTTCAGAAATTTTAACGTAGCGATTGGGAATAACATCTGCCAGCTCCAATGAAGTGTTGATGCTGACTTCAAAGGTTTTCAAATTCCTGTTGTTGACACCGATCACATCTACTTCGTCAATGAGGTTGCTCAACAATTCTTCTTTATTATGTACTTCCAGCAGTACTTCCAAATCCATGGCATGCGCAAATTTTGCCAATCGTTGTACCTCTTCCGGAGTCAGGCAGGCTGCGATCAATAAAATAATATTGGCACCCCATGCTTTGGCCTCTAAAATCTGGTATTCGTCGATCATGAAATCTTTTCGCAGCAAAGGAATCTTGACCGCTGCACGTGCTGCTTTCAGGTCTGCTTCTGCTCCAAAAAAGAAGTCCTTGTCCGTCAATACTGAACAAGCCGATGCGCCGGCCAGTTCATATCCTTTGGTGACAATTTCCGGTTTTACTTTGTCGTTGATAATGCCTTTTGACGGAGAACCCTTTTTAAACTCCGCGATGATACCGGTTTTATTTAAAGCCGTTAAATGCTGTTTCAAGGAAAGATTAACTGTTCCGGGCAGAATCTGTTTTTCTAATTCAGCAAAGGATAATTTTGCTTTGGCTTCCGCTACTTCAATTTTTTTGCGGTCAATGATTTTATCGAGTACGCTCATGATTATGCGTTATTGTCCATTAATGTTTTGAAAGCCTGATAAGCTTTACCTGATTGTATAGATTCACGGGCAATTTCCACCGCATCTAACATTGTCGTTCCCGGTCTCGCACACGCAATAGCGGCAGCGGCATTGGCCAGTGTCACATCGTTTTGTGCTTTAGTGCCTTTGTTTTGTATGATGTTCAGGAAAATCTGTGCGCTTTCCTCTACGCTGTTGCCACTTTTAATTTCGTCGTGTACAAAAGTATTCATACCTAAATCCTGTGGGGTGTAGATTTCTTCTCCGCGGTTGGTAATTAATTTAAACGGTGCAGTGAGTGAAATTTCATCGTAGGTATCTAAAGAATGTGCGATGCAGTAGCGTTTGTCTGTCTCTGCATAAATATAACCGTACAATCGTGCCAATTCCAGGCTGAATACACCAACCATTTGTTTTTTGACAAAGGCCGGATTGATCATCGGCCCCAGCATGTTGAAGAATGTTTTCACTCCCAGTTCTCTGCGAATGGGCGCTACATTTTTCATGGCCGGATGAAACAAAGGAGCATGCAGGATACACACTTTCGAGCGTTCGATCTGTTTTTTCAGCACACTGATGTCATTGGTAAACGTATAACCCAGAAATTCCATCACATTCGAGGAACCTACAGGAGAGGACACCCCATAATTACCGTGCTTAGCCACATAAATACCCGCACCTGCTGCCACAAAAGACACGGTGGTGGAAATATTAAAGGTGCTTTTACCATCCCCGCCTGTCCCGCAGAGATCCATCGGATCAAATTCTGACACCGGTACCGGAATACATAATTCCAACATCGCATCACGGAAACCGGCCATTTCATTGACCGTTACGCTGCGCATCATGAACACGGTCATGAATGCTGTAGTTTGTGACGGATTGATTTCTCCTCTCGCAATACGAAGCATCGCTGTTTGCGCCTCTGCTCTGCTCAGTGTTTTATGGTCGATCAGTTGTTGTAAAACCTCTTTCATTGAATTAATGTTTTAACCAGTTCAAGACCATTTGCTCTCCATGTTCTGTTAAAATAGATTCCGGATGGAATTGCACGCCTCTTACATCGTAAGTTTTATGACGCAGGGCCATGATCTGATTTTTTTCATCTACCGCTGTAATTTCTAAATCTGATGGAAAATCTTTGGTAGCAACAGCCCACGAATGGTAACGTCCGGCTTTGAACGTAGAGGGCAATCCTTCAAAGGTAAGATCAGAAGGATCCGTCACTTTAATATCTGTTGCAATGCCGTGGTATACTTTATCCAGGTTGATCAATGTACCACCGAAAACTTCGCCGATGGCTTGTAAACCCAAACAAACACCGAAAATACTTTTTGTTGGCGCATATTCTCGAATCACATCGTGCAAGATGCCTGCTTCAGAAGGGATGCCTGGCCCCGGTGACAATAATATTTTGTCGTAAGCAGCAATCTCTGCCAATGGAATCTGATCGTTGCGGTATACGTCCAGGTTTTTATAGCCCAATCCTTTTATATAATGGACCAAATTGTAGGTAAAAGAATCGTAGTTGTCGAAAACCAAAATCTTTGTTTTTGCTTTATCTGTGCTCATGGTGTTGGATCTTTAAATGGTAACAGCCTTTTCAATGGCTTTTTTTACAGCCGCCAGTTTGTTGTGCACTTCCTGCAACTCGCTTTCTCTTATAGAAAGATCCACAACACCGGCACCCGCCTGGTAATATAATTGATTGTACTTGCTCAGTATAGAACGAATCATGATGGCATGATTGAATTCTCCATTGAAGCCGATGTATCCGATGGCGCCGCCATAAAATCCGCGGTTGCCCTTTTCGTATTGATCGATGAGCTGCATGGCACGGTGTTTTGGAGCGCCGCTCAAAGTACCGGCAGGGAACGTATCGGCTACTACTTGTATGTAATCGTCCGGATTTTCCAAAATCCCTTTTACTTTCGACACCAAGTGAATGACATGAGAGTAATACTGTACTTCTTTGAAGGTTTCTACTTTCACATGTTCTCCGTGACGACTCAGGTCATTTCTGGCAAGATCCACCAACATGACATGTTCTGAATTTTCTTTCGGGTCATTTAATAATTCTTTGGCCAGGTCATAATCCTTCACATCGTCGCCCGTTCTGCGGAACGTGCCTGCGATTGGGAAAATGAAGGCCGCCTCATCCTTAATCACAATTTGTGCTTCAGGAGACGAACCCATGATTCGGAAACTGCCATAATCAAAATAAAATAAATAGGGAGAAGGATTGATAGAGCGTAAACTACGGTAAACATTAAAGTCATCACCGGCATATCCACGCTGGAATCTTCTGGACAATACGATTTGGAAAACATCTCCTCTGCGGCAATGCTGCTTGCCTTTATCAATCATCGTCAAAAACTCTTCATCGGTCAGATTTGATGTTTCTTCTGTGGTCAAAGAAAAATGAAACTCCGGTACATTTTGGTTTTGTACCAGTGTTTTAATCCTCTCTAGCTGAGAAGGACCTGACAAATCGTTTTCCAATTGGTTCTCAACGATGGTCAATTCATTGTTGAAATGATTAAAAACCAATAAATACCGATAGAACATATAATACACTTCCGGAATTTTTCGGTCGTCGTTTTCAAAGGTGGCGATCTCCACTTGTTCAAAATACCGTACTGTGTCATAAGACATGTAGCCAAACAATCCCGAAGTAATAAAAGGAGAAGAGCCTTTTGTTGTATCAAAACTACCGATGAAGTCATTTAAAGCTTCAGTTACCGTTTCACGACTGGCAGATTGAGTTTGCGTTTTTTGTCCGGGTAAAGTGACTTCAATATTTCCATCCTCCACTTTGAAAGAAGCGAGAGGCTCACACCCTATATAGGAGTATATATCTTGTGTTCCGTGGTAATCTGAACTTTCCAACAAACAACTGTAAGGGAAATGATCTCTTAATTTAAGGTAAACCGATACCGGTGTAAGCATATCGGCAAGCAGAGATTGTGTGGTGGTGTTTATTTTTATCTTTTTCATGGATTCGAATTCCTTTTAAATAAGTAAGGCTTGCTGTGGATCAGCAAGCCTTACTTTTATATCTTTTATGTATACAAATAGAGGTCGTGTGTCCACCAAAGGGTTTTAAGATTCACCCTGGCAGAAAAGTATGAAACTCCCTTATATGTATATGACGGAGAAAAAATTGTAAACCAGTACAAGCGACTAAAAAATGCGTTTGACGGCACACGTGTAAAGATAAAGTACGCAGCGAAAGCATTAACGAACCAATCTATAATGACTCTTTTACAAAAAGCCGGGTCAGGAGTAGATGTGGTTTCGATCAATGAACTGCAGTTGGCATTAAGGGCTGGGTTTACTCCCGGTGACATTATGTTTACTCCGAACTGTGTCGATTTTTCTGAAATAGAAGAAGCCATCACGCTAAATGTGCATATCAACATCGACAATCTACCCTTCCTTAAAAAGTTTGGCGAGCGATATGGCTCATCCGTACCGGTGTGCATACGCATTAACCCACACATCGACGCCGGCGGAAATGAGAAGATCATGACCGGACATCGTGAGTCAAAATTTGGCATTTCAATCGAACAAGAGGGAAAGATACTGGACATAGTGGCTCAGTATAAACTCAACGTAGAAGGTATACACGTTCACAGTGGATCTGATTTCAAATCTGCCGATGCATTTGTGAGCGCAGCCGAAATCATGTTCAAAGTTGCTAAGGATTATCCTTCCTTATCTTTCATCGACTTCGGAAGCGGATTCAAAGTCGCTTATAAGGAAGGCGATCATGCCACAGACATCGAAGAGCTCGGAAAGAAGATGAGTAGCGCCTTTAAAGCCTTCTGCGCTGCTTATGGAAGGGAATTGGAGCTATGGTTTGAACCTGGAAAGTTCTTGGTCAGTGAATCCGGATTGCTTTTAACAACCTGTACGGTGATCAAAGAGACGCCGGCTTGTACTTTTATCGGGGTAAACTCAGGATTGAACCATCTAATCCGTCCGATGATGTATGGAGCATACCATTCCATCTTTAATGTCAGCAATCCGAGCGGAAAACATAAAAAATACAACGTTGTAGGATACATTTGTGAAACCGACACCTTCGGGAAAGCCCTAGACATCAGCGAAGCCAAAGAAGGAGATATTATCGCGCTAAAAAATGCCGGCGCTTATGGATTCAGTATGAGTTCAAATTATAACAGCCGTTTTCGCCCCGCGGAGGTTTTAATTTTGAATGGAAAAGACTTTTTGATCCGGAAAAGAGAAGTTTTTGATGACCTTTTGAAAAATCAGGTAGAAATTTTTTCAGCCGAGACCAGTTTGCAAGTTTAGGGCCTGAAAAATCCGAATTTATACATGACCTTCTGTAGCTATTGATTTTACTAGTGCTACAGAAGGTTTGTTTTTTAGATGAAGAGCAATAACCCGTTTAAATCTCATTCTCACGAAAAAAAAACGGGTGTAGATAATTTTTTGCACAAAGAGTTGTTTGGAAGTTTAAAATAATTTACATATTATTGAAATAGATTTAGTCAAGTATTTTTTAACTAATTATTTAATTACAAAAAAGGAGGAGACCATGGCAAAAGCTAAAACTTCTAAAAAATCTGTAGCTAAGAAACCTGCTGCAAAGAAAAAAGTAGCTGCTAAGAAAAAAGTAGCGAAAAAAGCAACTAAAAAAGTAGCTAAGAAAGCTGCTAAGAAAGTAGCTAAAAAAGCAACTAAAAAAGTAGCTAAGAAAGCTGCTAAGAAAGTAGCTAAAAAAGCAACTAAAAAAGTAGCTAAGAAAGCTGCTAAGAAAGCTGCTCCAAAGAAAAAGGCTGCTAAAAAGAAGGCTGCTAAAAAAGCACCTGCGGCACCAATGGCTTAAGCATCCCTGTGATGTAAGAGTGAAACACGGACTTCGGTCCGTGTTTTTTTTTGCCCTAGTAAGAGAGATTTGTGATCTGAAATCGGAGATCAGATAAATGAACAGAACCTATGATCCGTTAAAGCAATCATTGCTTTGCTACTTTCATGTCATCTGAGACTTAATAATAGCTCTTTGTTGATTCCTATCTCCTTCATGACTGCCATAATAGAGCACCTATATCATTTGCAGGTTCTCCTTCCTGCTACTCCTGTTTTTCTTAAAATTATGCATCCGGTATATCGTGCACAGGGCATGTTGACGTGAAGAATATAAACTCGCGCTCACACTCCATGCTGTAATACCCTAAATCCGCTGAAGGGGACATGACAGTATGGAGTATTTAGCAAGAGCAAGAACTTATTTCTGTTGCTAAATACTCTTGCTCTAAACTGAACAAGTCTCCTTCAGGGGATTTAGGGGTTAGGACAGTTGGGATAAAAGTGAAACAGTAACAGAACTGATTACACTTCGCTCACCGCTCTGTTTCTCCGCTCTCTAAAGTCTCGTCAGCGGATTTAGGGGGTTATACAGCATGATATTTCATCCGTAGCCTATCATTTACTTACTCCTCCACACTAATCGTTCCTCGTACCTCCTAGCTCGTTCCAATGGTGTATAAAAAAAGTCCTCCGCTCAGTGAGCGGAGGACTTTTAAATCCGTGAGGTATAGTTGACCTAGTATAGGTTCGTTCTTTTCTCGTATCTCGATCCTTTCAATCCGAAATAGAAGATGTAGGCGTAGCACACCAATAGAATAGCAAAGCCTGCTCCTATAGATGGAATGGTTACAATATTCATGAACAACAATGGAATCACAGCACCACCTAGAATCATCATGATCAGATAAGAAGAGCCTTCTTCTGTAAATTTACCCAGACCATCAATTGAAAGCATGAATACACATGGCCACAGAATAGAGTTGAACAAACCAATCAACACGAGAAATAAGATGGTATGCTCTCCGCCATTAAAGATAAGATAAACAACAAGCATCAAGATCGCTCCCAGGGTATTTACCATGACCAATTTGCGCGGACTCAATTTAATCAAAGCAGCTGCACCAATGAAACGGCCGATCATCGCCAATCCCCAATAGTGTTGAGAGAAACCAGGATCTTGTCTGTAGATAAATTGTCCTATTGCTACCTCAGCTCCTACGTAAGCGAAAATAGCGATCATGCCCAATACAAAATGTTTTACTTGCAATTCATTGGTGATGGGCTTATCTGATTTGATGTTCGGTTCTACGTTAGCCGTTTGAATACTTGGAAGGTTAGCGAAGTATACCAATGCACCAATCAACAACCAAAGTGCACCTAGAATCAAATAAGGAACTTGAACATAATTTACTATTGCGCTGTCAATTTCTGATGGTGACAATAAACCGAAATCATCCGGATTGTAACCTGCTATGTTATAAAAAACACCTGCTGCCAATAACGGAGCAAGGAAAGTACCTAATGAGTTGAAGGCACCAATCAAACTTAAACGGGAAGCTGATGTTTGTCTTTCCCCAACTAATAATACATATGGGTTAGCGGCAGTCTGTAACAGTGTAAAACCTGTAGCTACTACTACCAATGCCATGATGAAAAGAGGAAAGGATCTGAATCCCGCGGCCGGATAAAACAAAAAGCAACCAGCGGCTGCTAATAATGCTCCAGCCAAAAGGCCTTTACGAAACCCAATTTTATCAATGACTTTACCTGAAGGATAGCCGGCTATAAAGTAAGTGCTGTAAAATGCTACATGAATAAATAAAGCTTGGAAGGGAGTTAAGCGAAAAACAGTGCTTAGCTGATCTGTCAAGGCAATGTTTAGCACAGTAATCAATCCCCACATGAAAAAGAGGACAGACATTACGGAAAGTGCTTTGTTAAGGTTTACTTTTTTGTCGGTGTACATGTTAAACTAGATTTTAAAAAACCAATGACTCGTTGATTGAGGGATATACGTTGTATATTTATATAAAGTTATTTGACAATCCAATTAATTTAACCAATAATGCAAAAAAATGATTTAACATCTGATGTTTATACTCAATACAACCTATATCACTACCAAAAATAACGAGGACGCTTGGAAAAATTGGTTAAAAGAAGATGCTTTTTCCCAAAGCATTGCCTTCAGAACGCCCGATTTCAGTGTCTACCGGATCGGTCATGCAGCCGACGAGGACCAGGTAAGCTTTGCCGTACAGTTTTCATTTGATAACATGGCTATGCTAGATTTGTTTCAGGAAGAACTGGAAAAGATTCATCAAAATAGTCTGGCCAAACGATTTGGTGCCCAATGTGTATTTTTTATGACCGTGCTCAGTCGCGAAAAAATATAGTCGGAACAGTATAGAGCGCGAGTATGGAGAATATCTCTCTACTCGCGCTCCATACTCCATACTCTTTTATAGCTTCTTAGATTTTATCAAAGCCGGTATAGGCGTGCAATACTTTCGGAAGCTTGATGCCATCCGCTGTTTGATTGTTTTCCAACAAGGCTGCGACAATACGGGGCAAAGCCATGGCACTGCCATTCAACGTATGTAACAATTGTGTTTTTCCTTCCGTTGTCTTATAGCGCAACTTCAAACGATTGGCTTGGTAGACTTCAAAGTTACTCACTGAACTTACTTCCAGCCATCTTTTCTGCGCGGCGGAATACACTTCGAAATCAAAGGTAAGCGCCGACGTGAAACTCATGTCACCACCACACAATTTTAAAATGCGGAAAGGCAATTCCAATTTGGTCAACAAAGACGTGACATGCGCTTTCATTTCCTCCAATATAGCATAGGAGTTTTCAGGTTGGGTGATCTGCACAATTTCCACTTTATCGAATTGGTGCAGGCGATTCAAGCCTCTTACATCTGCTCCCCATGAGCCCGCTTCCCTTCGAAAGCAAGGGGTGTAGCCGACATTCTTTACCGGTAATTGATCTTCTTTCAGAATCACATCGCGGTAAAGATTCGTGATCGGAACTTCTGCAGTTGGAATAAGGTATAAGTCATCGGCTGCATCATGGTACATCTGACCGTCTTTGTCCGGCAATTGTCCGGTAGCAAAACCGGATGCGGCGTTTACCAATATGGGTGGCTGAATCTCTATGTAGCCCGCAGCCGTCGCTTCATCCAGGAAAAAATTGATCAGTGCGCGTTGCAGTTTTGCCCCTTTGTTTTTGTAAACAGGAAATCCGGCACCGGCAATTTTGTTACCCAATTCGAAATCGATGATATCATAGTCTTTGATCAATTCCCAATGCGGCTTGGCCTGTTCTGACAAGGTTGGTATAGTTCCCGCTTTGTATACTTCTACATTTTCTTCCGGTGTTCTTCCTTCGGGTACTTCAGGGCTTGGTACATTAGGTATACGCACCAAAATTGACAACACTTCCTCCTCCAAACTGGCCAGTTGGTCCTGCCATTCTTTCAACAAAGATTTATTCTCCGCAGTCTTACTTTTCAGTCCTTCCGCCTCGTCTTTCTTCCCGGACTTCATCAATTCACCGATTTGTCTGGCCAAACCATTGGCTTCGGCAGACAAAGCATCTGCCTTGCTTTGTACCTCTCTTCGTTTCTGATCCAGCACAATCACGCTGTCTATGAGCTTTTCAGCATCCTTTAGGTGTTTTTTAACTAAACCTGCAACAACAGCGTCTTTCTGCTCTCTTATAAGATTAATGGGTAACATATCGTATATTTGTATTAACGGCTACAAGTTAGAGAAAATGGCCGAATTTTATAATCAACACTCTACTCTAAATATTTGGTTGTCCTCCGGCTTGCGTTAGGGATTGAGCCATTGTTTGAGCTCTCCCGCCACTACAAAGATTTGCATGACTTTTAGGATGAAATGGCGGGAAGCGAGTGGCGAAAGCCCGGCCCGAAGGGAACGCCATCATCTTCATCAAACAGCACACTATTTATTTATTCATCTATTATTCAATTATTATACAACAACAAATTATTCTCAAATGGGCTTAAATTATTACCTAGAAGTTAAGGGCGTTCCCTGCGGGCCGGGCTTTCGCCACTCTCCTGATAGCTATCGGGATCAAACAATGGCTCAATCCCTAACGCAATCCTCTTTCAAGAGCCATAAATAACAACTATTTGCAGTAATATTGCCTAGGCTATTGACTTATAGTATAAATCGGTTTATTATTGCAATACCAAATGCAAAGCTGAACATTCTTTGGTTCACACCTCTTAGAATACAACTCACTGGATTTATCGATTTATTCCCTTACACCTCCCGCCAGATTTAAGGCTTCGTCCTGAATCTATTTCATTAATTTATTTTATTTTATGTACAACATTGAAGAATTAGACCTCAAGCTACTTTCAGAATTACGAGAAATTGCCGAAAAACTAGAAGTTCCCAACTTCAAAAAACTCCAAAAAGGAGAGCTTATTTACAAAATTTTAGACCACCAAGCACTTATGCCAGAAAAGGCCCCCAAACCAACTGAGAGCAAATCTACTTTTAAACGTGCAAACGTTGTTGCCCCTGCCGAAGAAGGCGCTGAGCCGGAAGAGAAAACAGATTTGAAAAAACGTACACGCATGAAACGCGAAAACGTGAAAGAATTACCGGCCGAAACTTTTACATCCGCTCCGCAGGATGTATTCGAAGCCCCCGCTTATGAATCAACACCTAAACATATTATTTCTGATGAGCCTATTGCAGCGCCAATCAGAGAAACGAGCTTTGAACAAGCACGTGAAGAAAGAGAAGGATTCAAACCGAGAAAAGCCAATCTGAATGTCAAAGAATTTGACGGCCTGATTGAAAACACGGGTGTATTGGAAATGATGCAGGAAGGCTACGGCTTTCTTCGCTCTGCCGATTACAACTACCTGGCCAGCCCTGACGATATTTATGTTTCACCTTCACAGGTAAAACTATTCGGTTTGAAAACCGGTGATACCATTCATGGACACGTTCGTCCCCCAAAAGAAGGGGAGAAGTATTTCGCTCTATTGAAAGTGGAATCTGTAAACGGTAAAACAACCGATGAAATCAGAGATCGTATTCCGTTTGAATTTTTAACTCCATTGTTCCCGGACGAAAAATTGCACCTGAGCAGCAAGCGCGGCGCACCTAATAATATATCTACCCGTGTATTGGATTTGTTTGCTCCGATTGGTAAAGGACAAAGAGGTATGATCGTTTCTCCACCAAAAAGTGGTAAGACGGTTCTCTTGAAAGAAATTGCGAATGCCATCGCAGAAAACCATCCGGAAGTTTACCTGATCATCTTGTTGATTGACGAACGTCCGGAAGAAGTAACGGATATGGCAAGAAGCGTAAGAGGAGAAGTGATTTCTTCTACTTTCGACGAACAAGCAGATCGTCACGTAAAAATTTCTAACATCGTTCTGGAAAAAGCAAAGAGAATGGTTGAATGTGGTCACGATGTCGTGATCTTGTTAGATTCTATCACTCGTTTGGCTAGAGCCTATAACACTGTCGTTCCTTCTTCCGGTAAAATCTTATCGGGTGGTGTGGATGCCAACGCCTTGCACAGACCGAAGCGTTTCTTCGGTGCGGCTCGTAACGTTGAGAACGGAGGTTCATTGACCATCATCGCTACCGCATTGATTGAAACAGGTTCTAAAATGGACGAAGTGATCTTTGAAGAATTCAAAGGTACAGGTAACATGGAACTTCAACTGGATAGAAAACTAGCCAACAAACGTGTTTATCCTGCGATCGATGTTCCGGCATCTGGCACGCGTCGTGAAGACTTGTTGATGGACAAAGATGAATTGGCACGTGTATGGATCCTTCGTAAGTACATGTCTGACATGAACTCTATCGAAGCCATGGAATTCTTGATTGATAGAATGGCGAAGACGAAAGATAACAATGAGTTTTTGATCTCGATGAATGGATAATTAAGTGTTCAGTGATCAGTAAAAAGGCTTCGATATAATCGAAGCCTTTTTTTTATACCATTTGTCTTGCCCTAAATCCCCTGAAGGGGACTTTGCTTCGGAAAAAATAGGGGGATTTTAATAAAATAAGAAAGAGAAAGAGCTGACACTCTTTTTCTTTCTTTAAAGTCCCCTTCAGGGGATTTAGGGGTAAGACAGGCTGCAAAACAAAAGAGCTCTCGATAAAATCGAGAGCTCTTTTGTTTTCTTAACTGATCACTGACAACCGATCACTGACCACTATTTTACATTAACCAACTCCATCTCAAACATCAACACCGCATTCGGCGGGATGATGTAGCTTCCTGGATTGTCTTCATCCGGAACACCGTGGGCACCGTAACCGAGTTCAGGAGGAACAAATAAAAAACCTTTTTCTCCCACGTGCATCAACATCACTCCTTCTTCCCAACCTGGAATCACTTCTCTGTTGCCTAATTTAAATCGAAAATTAGCAGCTGGTCCTCTTGGCGGATCAAATCTTTTGCCGTTGAGTAAACTACCTATATAATTCACTTCTACTTTTTGTCCTTTTACCGGTTGAGCGCCTGTGCCTTTTTTAAAGACTACATACTTTAAACCTGATGAAGTCTTCAGTGTATCGTACTGCGCATGTGCGTAGCCTGCAGATAAACCGATGAACAGCAAACAAAGTAAAAGCTTATTCATGTTCGGTTATTTAACGTCCAATAATTCCACTTCAAAAATCAGTACGCTGTTTGGAGGAATGGAGCCACCTGCTCCTCTAGTACCATAGCCCAAAGCCGAAGGAATCAATAGCAAGCCTTTTTCTCCTACACTCATCAAAGCAATTCCTTCGTCCCATCCTTTGATGACCTGACCTTGACCCAGTGCAAAATCAAAAGGAGCGTTTCTGTCTAATGAACTGTCGAATTTTGTACCGTTCAATAATTTGCCGGTATAATGTACACTCACAGATTTACCTGCTTCTGCCCTCACGCCAGTGCCTGGTTGAGTTTGTACATAATACAAACCGGATGGCTGCTTTACACCTTTCAGGTTGTTTTTTGCCATATAGTCCTGAATAGTTTTGTCTTCTTTGCCTACCAGTTCGGCTTCTTCCTTCTTCACCAAAGCTTCGTACTCTTCCTTGGTGTAAACACCTTCCATTTTTACGATGAATTTGAAATTGCTTCCTTTCTTAATAAATTCGGGCATTGGAGCACGAATCGCTTTTTCAAACATGCTGTCTGCATTGATCAGAAATGCCGCACTGTCTCCGGGAGACATCATTAAGAATGCTTCTTCCAAACTGGCTTTGTAACCAGGCTTCTGCGCATAAGCGGTGATGGCTCCGGATTCTTTCCAGGTATCTCTTAATAAAGAATCCGTGGAGGTATACATTTGGAAATTTACTTTAATCACATTTTCAGCCACTGCATTGGTGCCTTTCACATCTTTATAGAAATGATACTGCAAGCCTGTTTCCGTGACTTTCTTGTATTGCTTTGGCGTCTGAGACATCGCCATAAAAGGGATGCATAATGACAGACAGATAAAAAGTGTTTTCATAATATAGCTGAATGGTTGGTTAGTCTAATACTTCAATTTCAAATACCAGGATCGTATTGGGAGCGATGCCACGGTTGCCGCGTTCTCCGTATGCCAATGGACTTGGGATATAGACCACTGCCTTTTCTCCTTTTTTCATTTGCAATAGCGCATCTTCCCATCCCGGAATAACTTGTCCGTAGCCCAGAGCCAAAGTGAAAGGATGACCCTTAGAGTTTTCAAGTTCCGTTCCATCCAATAATTTTAACACATAATTGACTTGGACAGAGTCGCCTTTAATCAAATTAATACCTTGTTTGTTTACCTTTTTGAAATCAAGGTGTACACCTTGTGGTGTTCTTTGTGTTTTGATCTTGTTCTTAGCAAGGTATTGCTCGATGATCGCAGAATCTGTTTTCATTTGCTCGACTGCATTTTGCATGCTTTGCTGATTTTGCAGATCCGCTTTCTTTCTTTCATCTTCTACAAATGCTTTGGTATACATTTTACGCACTTTGATGGTAAAGGTCAGTTGATCTTTCGGATCTACTTTATCCGGTACTTTGCCTCCACCCATTGTTTTTGTAAAGAATGAATCTGCCTGAATTTGAAAACGCGCACTGTCTCCTTCCGACAACAGTTGAAATGCTTCGAAGATACAGCCTTTGTATGTTGGCGCTGTGATCTGAGCAGGCACCGGCTGGCCCGCTTCAAAGCTGTTGAATAAGGAGGAATCTTTAGATGTTTTCATCACGTAGTCAAACATCACAAAGCCCCCTACTTCGCCGGTAGGTCCTACAGAGTCTTTGATGATTTCATATTTTAATCCACCCGGAGCAGTTTTGTATGGATCACAAGAGGTCAGCAACAAGGCTGCACAAAAAATAACAATAACAAATGAAGCGTTTTTTAACATACAAATTTTTCCTTTCTATAATTTTCTAATAATTGTTCTTTATAAGTGGGTAAAATATCCATTAGTTTTTTAACCGTCTCCGAAAAGCCTACATCAGAAGTGCCGCCGCCTGCATTGCGATGCCCGCCGCCGTTAAAATGCCTGCGAGCAAATTCACTGACAGAAAATTCACCTTTGGAACGGAACGATAATTTTACTCCGTCTTCTCTTTCAATCAGCAGAATGGCCAATACGATGCCTTCCATAGAAAGCGCATAATTTACCAATCCTTCTGTGTCTCCGGTCTGGGAGTGAAAACGCTCCAGGTCTTTTGCTGAAATCGTAAAAAATGCCGTGTAATATTCATTCAGCACATATAATCTTTCCGATAGAGCATAACCTAAAAACCTCAACCGCTCTTCTGTACTGGTATCAAAGATCAGGCGGTGTATTCTGGCGTTGTCCAAATTAAACAACATCAAGTCGGCCACGATCAAGTGTACCCTGCGGTCTGCTGAAGGGTATCGAAAAGATCCGGTATCGGTCATGATGCCGGCATAAATGCATTCCGCAATGTAAATATCCAGAAATGCTTTATCACCGAGGCCAACAATCAAATCGTAAATCAAAACGGCGGTAGCCGCTGCTTTCGTATCTGAAAAAACAAGATCAGCGAAGTTTTCCGGTGCGAGGTGGTGGTCAATGAGTACCTTTTTAGCGGCTGACGCTTTCACCAGATCACCTAGTTCGCCTATTCTAGCGAGCGCGTTAAAGTCAAGGCAACAGATGACATCGGCACTTTTCATTAATTCCTGGCATTCTGATTCTGTTTTGTCGCTAAAGACAATCACATCATCATTGCCCTGCATCCATTCCAAAAACTGCGGATAATCTGTGGGCGTAATCACAGTAGCTGTATGCCCCTTTTTCATCAAATAACGACACCACGCCAAAGACGAGCCCAATGCATCGGCATCGGGTTTTTGGTGCGTAGTGATGATGATTTTTTTAGGAGTAGCCAATAACTGGCCAAGCTCGGACAAATCCTGCATGCTGCCTGATAATTAATACTATAGCGGGTTTTTCAATATGGCAATGTGGCGGAGCCAGCTTGTTTATAACCGTTTCGAACTCAATTTATGAATATAATTCTGAAATCTTTTTAATTTGCTACAAAATTAGAAAAAATGACAGGAACACTAACCTTTACAATGATCAAGCCTGATGCTGTTGCAGGAGGCCATTCAGGAGCCATTCTGAAACAAATTGAAGAAGCAGGATTTGAAATCGTTGCGCTTAAACTCACGCATTTATCGGATGCACAGGCCTCTCAGTTTTACGCCATACATGCAGAAAGGCCTTTTTTCAAAACACTGGTGGAATTTATGTCTTCGGGCAAAATCATCGCTGCGGTCTTGAAGAAAACTAATGCTGTGGCTGACTTCCGCACTTTGATTGGCAATACCAATCCTGAAAAAGCCGATGCCGGAACAGTACGCAAACTGTATGCAAAATCCATTGAGTTCAATGCCATTCACGGTTCTGACTCCGATGAAAATGCAATGATCGAAGCTGGATTCTTCTTCTCAAACTTCGAAAGATTTAATTAGTAAGAGGTAGTGGTTAGTTGTTGCTATCAGCTCCTCCTGCGGCTAACCACTTCAAATTTTTTCTCGAAATCAATGACCTTCGCCGCGTCCCTTGCTTCTATTTCATAGCGGTTGTTCCAATAGCCTTTACGAATACTTTCCCAACCGTATTGGATCAAAAACCAACCGATGCCTTCCTTTTTGTACTGTTGCACATGCATGAGTTCATGCCTGAGCCAGGCTGTACTTTCCAGTAATTCGGTTTCTTTTGTTCCATGCAGGTATATGCAGTTGCCGATTACAAGCGCTACCTTCTTCCCCTTTAGAACATAAGCGGCCAGACTCGATATCCATGCGTCTTCCTGAATACGAAAGATTATTTTCTCTGCATGATCCATGTCGATAATTTTGCGGGAAGACTATTGAACACACGAACAACAATAAAGAGTGTGACAAGTGCGCAAAGCGGTCGGTATAAAAACACCACATAACCGTTTGCCCCCAATGTCATCATCAGCAAACTGTCTTCGATGATACTGTGGCAAATTCCCATCAGACAAAAAGCATAGAACACATCTTTTGGCGCCAGGTTGTGCTTGCGTGTTTCTTCAATCATCAATGCGCCTCCATACAAGATGCCCAATGTCATGCCTACTACCGTGATCGGAATCACCGACTCGTGAATGCCCAACCAACGCATGACCGGACGAAGGGATCGGCTGAAGGCATCGATGAAGCCACTGGCTTTTAAGATGCGCATGACCGCCATCAAGGCCAGCACAACAAAAAATACCATGATGTATCGCTGCACTTCATTCATCAACCATACCGGCCAGGTGTCTTGAGCCGTTCCGGGCAAAGTCATGGCCTCCGGCAGATGAACCGGTGCTGTCAATAATTGAAAAGAAGAAAGCAACAGGTACAACATCCAGGCGGAAACAATGGCCATGATGAAGCGCCAGAGAAACATAGAAAGAAAAGGGATGCCTGCTTTGCGTGCAATGGAAAGTTCTATAGGAAAGGTATGCGCCACCAACATCAATTGAGCCAACACAGTGACTTGTGCTACACTCATGGTAGCTCCCAGCTGCAAGGAATGAAACGTGATCATGCCTCCATACATATTGGTGAGCAAGGTGTTGACCCATACCATGGCCCCGCCAGAAGGCAGGCCCAGCGCGATGGCAAGCGGCGCCAGCCAGTTGCCGAGTATGTCAATGACATTTGTTTGCTGCAGCAAGCGTACACCGAGACTTACGGGTAGCATGATTTTTAACAGATCGAGGTAGACGCGGAAAGCGTCTTTAACTAAAGAAGATAAAAAAGAATATACTTTATCTGTCAAAGGAATGAAGTGGTAAGTGGTAAGTGGTAAGTGGTAAGTGGTAAGTGGTAAGTGGTAAGTGGTAAGTAAAAATAACAAATCTTTATACCAATACTTATTACTTGATACTTACTACTTATTACTATTTTACATTTTATAATGCTTCACCAATATATTCTCGAAAAACTTACCGCCGATCCAGTGCTTGACCAGAACTGAAAGCTTTTGTTTGAACTTTCCTGACATATACCGCACCTTCGGCTCCGGTGTATGGATTATTTTTTCAATTAACAAGGCCACTTCCAGCGGATCGGAAGAACTGCTTACGTCTTCGTCGATCATTTTTTCCAAAGCGAGCACACTTGATTTGTAAGGCGACTGTTCCGGGATACTCACCTGTCTATGCTGTGCAATGCTGGTGCTGTAGTCGCCGGGATCAAGCACGCAGGCTTTCACACCATAAGGTCTTAGTTCCATCCGGAGCGCTTCTGTAATCATACCTAACGAAGCTTTTGTTGCGCTGTATATGCCTCTGTAAGGCAAACCCATGTATCCGGCAATACTTCCGACGTTAATGATCAGTCCTGATTTTTGCGCGCGCATAGTCGGCAATACAGCTTGCATGGCACGCAAAGGACCAAATACATTGGTTTCAAAAACTTTCAAACTGTCTTTAGGAATGCTGTCTTCTACGGCACCCATCATCCCGATCCCTGCATTGTTTACTAACACATCAATGCAACCTTCTTTTTTTAACAGCTCTTCAATACCCGCCTTCACGGACTGGTCATCGGTAACATCAATAGCCAATATAGGAAAGCCCAAATCCTGCTGAGCCTTGCGACTTGTGCCGTATACTTTGTATCCTTTAGCTGTTAAATACTGGCAAATAGCTTTACCTATTCCTGAACTTCCTCCCGTGACTAGAATTACTTTTTTTTGCATGTTGGTTATTTCTTTGTCTGTGCCAAGTGATGTATTTCTGTTAGTCGTCCCAACGCTTGTTTCTCAATAAGAATCCTGCGTGTATCAAAAAACCAAATTTTGATTTACCCAAAGCTTCGGTATCATAGTACGTAGCTTGTATAGCAATGGGCCCCAGAACAAAATGATAAACAAAGCCACCGGCTGCAACAAATCGCAGTTCCGGTGTGCTATTGAAATATTGTCTGTCTACTCCTACTCCTCCGGTCGATGCGTTGTATTCGACTGGACTTAGGTTGTAAAACGGATGAATCTCTGCTCGTAAATCCAGATTTTTTCTTAGGGTTACAATATTTACCAAGCCACCAGCGATGAAATTTGAAGACCTGAAATCTTCGTAATATAACGTATAGCTATCTACGATAGGCATAAAAGGTTTGGCATAAAAAGCGGTAGCCTTATGATTAAACAAAAGCGGTTGTGTAGAGAAATAGTTTTTATAAAATATACCTACAGAGTAACGTCTGTTTATTCGGAAATACTTGCCCAGCTTGATTTGCAACGCTACCCATGTTCTTGCTGCTTCTTCTCTGTGTCCGTTTTTCCACTCCAGTCCTGAAATTTGTTTTTCCAAAGTGCCCGGCTCAAAACGTTCGACTCCCGTGTAGTAATTCAAATCAATATTGAAAAAATAACCGCTCGAGGCATACTGAATCCGATTGAGTTTGCTGTTATCGTATTCCAAACGCGCCTGGAACAAATGTATCTTAGAGTAGCTCAGTGTATCGCCTTGGTTTAAAGCGGAAATGATACTGTAGTTAGATTCTGATCCAATATACGCGGCACTTATTCCGGCTATGCCTTTTTTACGAACACCTTTTTTCAAACTGATTCTGGCGTTGATTTCATTTTGTTTGAGTACCGATTGATTCTCGGTACGCAACAACAGCAGGTTGCTTGTTTGGTAGTAATCCCACTTGTTATAAGTAAATGAGGTTTCCAGAAATGTGGTACGATACGTATGGAAATAAATACGCGCTCGTGTATGGTTAGAAATGTAAAACACTCCTATATATCCATTGGAATAAAAATTATGCCTTCTTCGAAAGAAGAGGTCTTTATCGACACTGAGGAACAAATAGCTAATCGGCCGGTTAGAAATCACTCCGCCTAAACCTATTCTAAGGTCATTATTGTGCTTTAGATTCAGGTAAAACTGATAGGTAGATGTTTTCTTATTATAAGTAAGTGCCGGTGCAAAATGATCGTACGCGGTAGATTGTTCCAATATGAAATAACCGCTACGAATAGATTTCATGGGATAGTTTCCCGCTGTATCCGGTTTGAAAAATTTTTCTAATTCTCCTGCATTCTTAAATCCTCGTACTTCTACTTTATCGATGACATAATCTTTTTCTTCCTTCAGGAACTCCGCTCTTCTTTGTCCATAATACAGACTGTCTCTGCGCGATGTGATGGCGGCTTTAATGCGAGGCATTTTAGCCATCGTACTTTCATAACCTGCATCAATTAAAGCCTGTGCTTCTGAAAATTCCATGGAGGAAAAAGCACTCAGGCTCGGTTGAATGTAAACATCATGAGAATCCAACTGAACGGTATCACTCCTGGATAAGAGCAAATAACTTAATAGTTTAGTGTCTACAAAACGATCCGCATCTTTATAAGGGTATTCGCTGAACACCTTATCCGAAACGTTGAAGCCTAAGACCACATCAGGCTTAAAAACTTCTTTGGCTGTTTTTACAGGAAAGTTGTTGTATAAACCTCCATCAAAAAGATAAACCGAATCTATTTTCTGTGGAGAAAAAAACAAAGGCACAGCCATCGTTGCTCTGAGCGCTTCATTGAGATTGCCCTTACTGATGACTACTTCTTTTTGCATAAAAATTTCTGCTGTCACACAGCGGAAAGGAATTACTAAGCTGTCAAAATTATTGCCGGCTAAAGCAGAAGCTCTGGATAATTCATCCATGAGGGCCCATCTTAGGCAATGGTCTTTAATGAGGGTGTTCGCTTTAATGCTTGTGGATGAAATGGTATCAAACCCCACTCTGAAGTTTACGATGGAAGGATCTTTGTCTTCCTGAAAAATTCTGATCTTATCACCTTCTTCCAACTCTCCCTTCACCCAGTTTTGAAACCGTTGCGAAACAACTAATGCTTCCATTTCTTTGGGACTGTAACCTGCCGCATAAAAGCCACCAACAAGTCCGCCCATAGAGGTTCCCATGATGTAATCGATTGGAATTCCGTTTTCTTCGAGTGCCTTGAGTGCTCCAATGTAAGCGAGCCCTTTCGCTCCACCTCCGCTTAATACAACGGCTACCCGTTGTCCGTAAGACATACTGGACAAAAGTACCTGCGCACAAAAAATAAAAAACAAAGCCTGTCTTTTCACAGCCCTAATTTAAGGAATGTGAACGACAGGCTTCTAATAAATCTGTTTTTTACTTATGCAAGCATTGTAACGGGCTGGAACTCCTTTTCAAAGTTTTCCAGCTCAAGACCTGTTGCTTCTTGTATAGAAATCAAATCAATGAGTTTAGCCAACTGTTTAACCGCTTGATCTTTCTTCGCTTCTTCTCCTTTGACACGGATGTTCAGAAAAGTTCTGCCTTGAGATTCAAACGTTTCCAATGCTTCCAGCACAAACCCTCTCCTTTCCAATACTAAACCTGCTCTTAACAAAACGCCTTGAGTCTGGATGATTTCCGCTACAAAATGAATGTTTTTCATGTGTTCTACTTTTAGGCTGACAGATAAATTCTTTCTATTTTTTGTTGTGGAGTGGTATGAAAACCTAGCTATCTATGTACTTCTCTGTACTCCATATTCCTCAGTCCCTACTGTTATGTACTTCCCTCTGGCATTTCCATTTTCACCGTTGGCGGTTCAAGGATCATATTCTCCAAAGACTGACCGGCAGGCACCATTGGGTACACATTATCTTCTTTTACTACTTCTGCATGGATGATACAAGGACCATCGTTATAGGCTAGAGCCGCTTTCAAAACAGATTCAAGATTCTCTGCTTTGTCCACATGGAATCCTTTTACTCCATATGCTTCTCCTAATTTTATAAAATCAGGATTTCCTTCCAGATCAATACCCGAATAACGGGAATCCAAAAAGAGCTCCTGCCATTGTCGAACCATGCCCAGGTATTTGTTGTCAATGACCAATATTTTTACCGGCAACTTATGAATAGCAGCCGTCGATAATTCGGCCAATGTCATTTGAAATCCTCCATCCCCAACGATGGCAATGACCAAATCATTCGGCTTACCCAACTGCGCACCCAAGGCCGCAGGGAAGCCAAATCCCATAGTACCGGCACCACCCGAAGACAACCAGGTATCTGCTTTATCGCTCAGGTAAAATTGTGCCGCCCACATTTGATGTTGGCCTACATCTGTGGTAACAATCCCTTTTCCTTGCGATAAGCGATAAATTTCATCGATCACATATTGTGCACGCAAAGGATTACTTTTTTGATAATGTAGCGGGAAATTTTTCTTGAACTCGTGTGTACAGCTGATCCATTGCTTGCCGTCTTTCGGCTGAATCAAGGGCAACAAGGCTTGCAATACTTCTTTCGCATCACCGATGGCATAAGCATCCGGTACCACTATTTTTCCGATCTCCGCCGGATCAATGTCTATGTGTAATTTCTTCGCCTGTGGAGCAAATTTTTTGGGGTTGCCATTGATTCTATCGTCCCAACGGGAACCGATCGAAATAATCAGGTCGCACTCTAACACCGCTTTATTGGCATAAGCCGTACCGTGCATACCCAGCATACCTAAAGACAATTCATGTGTTTCAGGAAAACAGCCTTTACCCAATAAAGTATTGGTGACCGCTGCGTTCATCTTTGTTGCCAACTCCATCACTTCTTTCGAAGCCCCGGCAATCATAGCACCATGACCTACTAACAACAATGGTTTTTGAGCCGCATTTAAATATTCCGCTAATTTTTCAACCGACTCCTGATCTACCGCTCGATGGGCGATATAGCCCGGTGTATGAGGCTTTGCCTCCATGTCGCCATGGAAAGGAGCAGAAGTAATATCTTTTGGAAGATCAATCAATACAGGACCAGGTCTACCGGTTGTACTGATCATAAAGGCTTCGCGCACGATGCGTGGAATATCTGCGGTGTTGCGAACCAGATAATTGTGTTTCACAATCGGTAAACTCAAACCAAATGTATCGGCTTCCTGGAAAGCATCCATTCCCAATAAAGGCGTAATCGTCTGACCGGTCAATACAATCATCGGCACGGAATCCATCTGAGCCGTTAACATACCGGTCACGGCATTGGTAGCACCGGGACCACTGGTCACCAATACCACACCCGGTTTACCGGTAACTCGTGCATAACCATCTGCCATGTGCGTCGCACCTTGCTCATGACGTGTGATAATCAATTTGATAGAAGAATCGTACAGCGCGTCGAAGATTGGCAACACGGCACCGCCTATATATCCGAAGACATATTCTACTCCCATGCTTTCCAAGCATTTTACCAAAGCTGCTGCACCGTTCATTTTAACTGCTGACGACATCTCTTTCAAATATAATGAAACAAAGATAGGCGAGTTTCAATGCATTCATAGGGTATTTTTTTGCCCATATACGGCTCTTATAAACTTACATGTACTAATATGTATTTTATAATCAGTTATTTATGCATATTTTACATACGATTTCTAAGTATAAATACAATAAGGTTGTGATATACGGTTTTATATAACTATTTATTATATTTAAAAGGCTGAAATGCAATAGTATAATATAAAAATAGTTACGGTGTCAAAAAGCAAAAATCTACCCGTTTACGAATTGATTCATTCGCTTAGTAAAAATGAAAAGCGATACTTTTCTATGCTGATTGGCAATGCCGGTAGTGCAGAAGACAAGAAAGTGGTGAAGCTTTTCAACCACCTGAATAAGGTAGAGGAATACGACGAAAGTAAGTTGCTGAAGCAGGTACCTGAAATAAAACCCGAGCAATTAGCCAACCAGAAGGCTTACCTCTACCAAAAGATTTTGCAGGCCCTGCGATTATACAATTCTCCTAAAATCATCGATTTGCAAATCAGGGAACAAATCGATTTCGCGCAAATCCTTTTTGAGCGCAGGCTTTACAGTCAGGGACTTTCTGCTTTAAAAAAAGCAAGAAAACTAGCTGCCTTGCAGGAAAACCTCGAACAACAATTGGAAATCCTGAAAATGGAACGTGGTGTCTTGCTTCAAACCATCGGCCCTGACCTGGAAGAGCGTGTAGATGCGCTCATTGCTGATGTGCGTTTATTAAGTCAACGCATCAACAACATTCAGACCTTTGCAAACTTGTCCATCAAATTAAATTCTTTCTATACCAGACTAGGCTTCATTCGTGACGAGCAGGACTATAACAGAGTAAAAGATTATTTCTACAACAACTTACCCACCTATCAGGAGGAAGACTTATCCTTAAGTGAAAAGATCCACTTGTACCGTTTATTCGCCGGCTATTTTCTCTTTACTCAGGATTTTGAAAACGGATACCTCTTCGCGCATAAATTGGTGCAACTGTTTGACGAAAATACACACATCATCAACTCTTCGCTCGAAGCCTATATCAAAGCGCTCAATCAATTGTTGATCGTACAGCACCGCTTGTTCCGCTATGTAGAGTTTGTACAAACCAATCGCAAACTGCATTCCATCAGCCGCAATCCATCCTTTCACATCAACGAAAGCATGCGGATTACTTTGCTTAAGTATTACTACATGCACGAGATCAACCGCTATTTTATGACGGGAAGGTTTGATGAAGGCTTGACAAAAGTAGTCGACGAACACCAAAAGGAACTGAATGAATTGATTGACCTGTTAGACTTGCACTCTTCGCTGGTACTTACTTACAAAGTAGCTTGTATGTACCTGGGTGCGAGTAATTATAAAATGACCATCAAATGGTTGAACCGCATTGTCAATCAACCGGTAGTCGATATTCGGGAAGACATTCACTCTTTTGCGCGGATCATCAATTTGATCTGTCACTATGAATTAGGGAATTATGACATCATCAATCACTACATCATTTCTACTTATCGCTTCTTACTCAAGAAAGACGATTTGCACTTGTTCCAAAAGTTCATTTTGAATTTCTTAAAAAACCTAAGCACAGAAGTAGAGGAGCAAGACTTGATGGAGCGCTTTGAAAAATTAAAAGCTCAAATGCTGTTGCTGGTCAACAGCGCATATGAAAAACGTGCCTTCATTTACTTTGACATCATCTCCTGGCTCGAAAGTAAAATTGAAAAGCGACCGGTACAAGATATTATTCAACAGAAGGCGAATGAAAAGTTTGGACGCAGGCTTAATAAATAATTAGAATTAGTTCAATACCTTGACCGAAACATTCACATTCTGGCCGGTTGTAGAACCTATACCAACTATGCTAGTTGAAACTGAGGTCGAATTAATTTTGATCAGTCCTTTCTTTTGATCTTGCGTTTGAAAAATATAAACCCCATCTTTTATAACCTCTATACTTTTGTTAGCAGGAGTTGGCAGAGCCAGCAAATCAGCGGTCTTCACACTGTCAAACAAAGTGGTTCCTGAATAAGTATCAAACAACGTAGTCCTTGAATTACCTGATGTAGGCAATACGAAATCTGTTTGTCCGCTTACCGCCGGATTAGCCAATAGTACATCTGCAGGAGAATACAGCCAGAGGCTGCTGCTGTTGTTGTCTTTCTTTCCTTCCGTCAATGTCACCAAACGAATATCTGAGGATTGAGGAGATATTTTATAGCCAATGGAATCCATCGTTGCTACCTGCGCAGCCGTAGAGAGCCAGCTGCCATAATTTTTAGAGGATTGACTGCTCATATTGGCCGTGCCCACTGTATACGTGTCTGGAAGAGAGGCCTGCTTATACATCAGGTTGACCGTTGCAATACCTAACGTTCTATGATAAGCCGGCATAGCAAATGATCCGAGACTATCGGTAACCCATATTTTATAGACATCGTTCAATGCAGTGGTTTTGTTTCTAACACCGACTGCTATATCAATGGTAAAATTTGTCAGGTTGGGAACTTT
>JAQZBV010000053.1 GCA_029237685.1 Cytophagaceae bacterium
ACCTCCTGTTTAGGAACCACTAAGGTATGTCCCTCTACTAAGGGCTGAATGTCCAGAAATGCAAAATAGCGGCTGTCTTCCGCTATTTTGTAACAAGGAATTTCCCCGTTAATGATTTTAGTAAAAATGCTAGCCATCGCTGATTAACGACTGATATCTATAATCTCAAATTCCATTTTACCGGCAGGAGCATCTACCGTTGCCAATTCACCAATCTTCTTTCCAAGGAGACCGCTGCCAATCGGAGATTTTACAGAAATCTTTCCAGCCTTAAGATCTGCTTCTTCTTCAGAAACTAATGTATAAACTAACGTAGCGTTGTTCTTCTTGTTTTTGATCTTCACCGTACACAAGACAGACACTTTTGAAGTATCTACATTGGCTTCTTCCAATAGACGTGCATTTGCTACGATATCACCCAACTTGGAAATTTTCATCTCCAATAAACCTTGAGCGTCTTTCGCTGCATCATATTCGGCATTTTCACTCAAATCTCCTTTGTCACGGGCTTCCGCAATTTGCTTGGCCATATCTGCTCTTCCTTTCGTTCTCAAAAAAGCCAATTCGTCTTTTAGCTTTTGTAAGCCTTCAGCAGTATAGTATGAAATGTTACTCATAATGATATTCGTTTAAATAAAAAAAACGGCTTTTTGAAAAACCGTTTTCCTTGTATAACAAAGTTAATAAAAAACTAATGAATTTCAAGTACCCTAAGATTTATTGACCCATTGCAGAATTTTACGCCCCATGACCTCTGAAATCTTCTTATACGATTCAAAAGTCCAGCCAGCCACGTGAGGTGTCATGATGACTTGAGGATAACTCAATAGTTTATCAAATAACTCCTTTTCTTCCTTGGAAAAGGTTTCAGGACGTTCATTTTCCCAAACATCCAAAGCCAGACCGCGCAATTTACCACTGGCTAATAAAGTCGGCAAATCTTTTCCCACGACCACTTTACCTCTGCTGGTATTGATTACCCAAATATTCTTTGCAAACCCATCAAGAAAAGCTTTGTCGATCCAATGCGCGTTGCCGTCAATTAATGGAATATGCACCGTTAGTATATCGGTCCGCTTTTTCAATTCTTCCAGACTCACCATTTCTACACCTTCGTGCACGGAAGGTAAATGCTGTTTATCGTAGACCACTACTTTACAACCGAAAGCCACCAGTCTTTTGCAAACCGCTTTACCCATGTAACCATAACCGATTACCCCTACAGTAAGATTGCTCAACTCATACCCTCTGTTGCCTTCCCGTATCCACTGATGAGTCAGCAATTCTTGTTTCGATTTGCGAAAATTATTCAATAAAGAAAGAATCATTCCGATGGCATGCTCAGCCACGGCGTCACAATTACCTTCCGGTGCATTGATTAGTGCAATGCACCGTTTTTCCAATACCGATTCGTCAATATTATCGACGCCCGCACCCGCACGAGCAATCACTTTTAAGGCTGAAACACCCAATAAAGCATCGTCAACATATACTTTGCTACGAACAATCAGGCCCTGATAAGCCGGTAATATCTTTTTTACTTCTGCCGCTTCTATTTCCGGCTTGTAATCCCACTCCACTCCCGCTTTTTTCAAGTCATCAAAAATGCAGGGGTGCAAATCATCTACAATCAAAAACTTCATAAACCATCAATCAATACAACAAATAGGCAAGACTAAAATAAATGGCCAGACCTATCAGGTCATTGGCCGTTGTGATAAATGGACCGGAGGCAATGGCAGGATTGACGCCAAAGCGATCCAATATCAACGGTGTGATGGTTCCCAGGAAAGACGCAACAACCACGACTCCCATCAGGGCAGCAGACACAACTATAACCATCCTTGTTTCTTCTCCGAAAATATAATTCATTCCAAAAACCAGCACTGCCAACACCAATCCATTGATCAGAGACACGACAAAGCTTTTGAAAAAACGCGCGAAACTAAAACTATCATCTCCGCCTCCAGCCAAAGACTGCACCACAAGGGAAGATGATTGTATGCCCACATTTCCGCCTGTTGCTGTAATCAATGGAATAAAGAAAGCCATAGCCGGAACCAAGGCAATCAAATTCTCAAACAATCCCAGAAAACGTGAACCCGCCACACCACCGGCCATACCGATGATCAGCCAGGGCAACCGGCTTTTAGAAAGCAACCAAACATTATCATCTTCCTCTACGTCATCCGAAATACCGGCCATGGCCTGACGTTCCTGATCGGCCTGTTCGGTAATCACATCTACGATATCATCGATGGTGATACGCCCCAATAACTGTCCTTGTATATTGACAACAGGCACCGCTTCCAAATCGTATTTACTCATCAATTCCGCGACTTCTATATCAGACAAATAAGACTCTACAGCCACCACTTCTTCATCGTAGATATCAGAGATCAGGGTATGATCGTCTGCTAAAATAATTTTCTTTAACGATACCCTGCCAATCAATCTTCCGATATCATCCACCACATATACCGAATACATTTTATTTACGGCACGTGTTTGTTTACGTATCTCTTCGATGGTTTGGCGAATGGTCCAGTTGATGTTGGCCTTGACCAATTCTTTCGCCATCAAACCGCCGGCGCAATCGTCGTCATAATGTAACAGATCTCGGATGTATAACGCCTTTTCCTTGTTGGTCAACAAAGCAATCACTTCCTCACCCGTTTTCACTGGCTGTTCATTGATAATATCTACGGCATCATCTGATTCGAGAAACTCAATGAAAGCCGCGATATGCTGTGAGGAAAATTCTTTGAGCAATCTTTTTCTGTAATCAGGATCCAATTCACGAACTACCTGAGCAGATGTTTTCGTATCCTGCAAACGCAGCACATAAGCGGATTGAGCGTACTCTAATTCCAATAAAAGCACAGAGATATCCTGTTCCGGAAAATCCTGCAATACCTCCAGGATTTCTACCGACTTTTCAGCATTGATCAAGGCGATCAATTCTTCCAGTAACTTCTCTGTCATTTCGAAAGCCATAAAATTTATTTATTGGCGGGGGAAAATTAAATTGGTAAGGACGATAAAATCCTGAACCGATAGTTGTTCAGCTCTTTTATCCATGTAATAGTGCTCGTGCAATTCGGGCGACAAATTAAAGCTTTTCAATGCATTCCGCAACATTTTGCGTCGCGTACCGAATCCGGCTTTTACCACTTTGAAAAAGCTCGGTACATCACATCCTATATCCGTTTGTTCCAAACGAGTATAACGTATGACACCCGATTTCACTTTTGGCGGTGGAGTAAATACCCCTTCATTCACAGTGAAGAGGTATTCCACTTTATAAAAAGCCTGCATTAATACACTCAAAATACCGTACGTCTTATTGCCATGCGGTGCGGCAATGCGTTCCGCTACTTCCTTCTGTATCATACACACCATCTGCGGAATGCGATCACGCATTTCCATCAGTTTAAAGAAAATAGGAGAAGAAATATTATAGGGCAAATTACCAATCAATACAAAAGGCTCCTTCCCATCATAAAACTGATCGTTGTTCATGCGAAGAAAATCCCTGTTCCAGATTTTTTCTCTGCCATTGAGCTGAGGGAAGTGCTGGGTCAAATAATCGACCGATTCACGGTCTATTTCCACCACAGACAAATCAATATCCTTTTGGAGTAAATATTGAGTCAATACCCCCATCCCCGGACCAATTTCCAGCACTTTTTTGCTTTCCGGAATTAAAATCAAACTATCCACAATACGCTGAGCAATGTGCTGATCATGCAAAAAATGCTGTCCCAACGCCTTTTTTGGCGTTACTTTATCAAATTTATTGATTTTCACAGGGTTACTTTTGTAAGATGGAAGGTATTTAATGGTATTAAGATAACGTGAGGTAAGTTAAGTCTTATCTGGCGCAAATTCATCTTTTGCAGGTAAAAACTCCCTTCGCCGCTCTGAAGGGAGTTTTGTTTTTTTAAGGCAATAATGTTTTGTTGAACTTGTCTGATTACCGCAGTAAGTACACATGACCTGAAAGAAAATTCTTCCTCTTGTATCTTTCTGCTTATTTATTACCTTAGTTAGAAAGACTCAACCAAAATGACAATGAAGGGCCTGTACATATGGCTTGTGATCGTCACTGTTTTTTTTTCCGATGGCGCAGGTACAAAATGATGAGGAGTTGTTCATAGTTCATCTACTCCAATGCTGGCGTGCTGTGGGCGCTCGAGAAAAGAGCCTCCCGCAAGAAGAGAAAGGTTTTCGTGATGCCTTTTTCTTTTGTTTCTTTTCTTTTATGCGAACAAAAAAAAAGAAAGAGGATGGACTGATAAGTAAATTTATTGGTTCTCTAGCCTTAAGGGTAATTAAAACACTCATTTTATTCCAATTTTTATCTATCCCCCTGCACGCACAGAGCACCGTATTTACAGGTCTATCTACGCACTACGGATTTATTATTCCTCATTCAAAAGAACTGATTGATGTTTCCGGTACCCGCCCCGCAGGATTTGAAGGCCTTCTGGGATGGCACCTTTCCGAGAGTGAGTCCGGTATAAAAAGTCGTCGTGGATTCAAAGTATCCTTTATCGATTTCAACAACCCGAGGGTATTAGGCTACAGCATCCATGCAGCGGCTTTCGCTGAACCTTTGCTCGCCTCGCATTGTCGCCTATTCACTTCTTTTCCTCTGGAGTTTGGATTGAGTTACAACAATCAAGTGTACGACGCATTCAGCAACCCTACTAACCTCTTTTTTAGCTTACCCGTAAACTTTTACCTTTCAGCAGGCATACGATGCAATTGGCGCGTCCGCGCCCGTTTGCTCTTGCTGCTCAGCGCGCACTATCAACACCTTTCCAATGGAGGCATAAAGCAGCCCAACAAAGGCATGAATTTCCCTACGGCCGCGCTAGGGTTTATGTATTACTTTCAGGAACCATCCTGGAAAAAGCAACATCTGGAAGAAGTTGCTACCTTTCATAGCGGGCTTACGATGAACGTATTGCTTTTAGGATCCTTAAAAACCATTGATGATCCCGAAGAAAAAACCATTTTAGGAGGCTATCAATTTTCAGTAGTGAAGAGAATAAAACGCATACATGGTCTGGTAGCTGGATTAGAAGGAATATGGAACGGATATAAAAAAGAGTATTACCGTCGACAAGGACAGGATGTCACCGCCTTTGAACAAAGTGTGCAACTGGGATACGAAATGAAACTGAGTAAAACATCCTTTCAGGTATTGATCGGATGCGATGTGTACAATGAAAACAGAGCCAACGAACGGATCTACCAACGCTACGGTTTATATTACCAGCTTTTCCCACATGTAAAAATAGGAGGAACAATCAAGGCCCACCGTCAGGTGGCGGACGTCATCGACTTGAGAATCGGGTATACTTTTAACACGCCTTAGGATCAGTGCCTAAGTCCCCCTAGGGCTCAATGTCGTTAAGTTAAGAAAATAAGTATGGAGTATGGAGCGCGAGTATGGAAGAACGCCAGGCTCCATACTCGTACTCCATACTCTCTCTATTTAGATTACTCCCCAAAGACCTCTTAACTTAACGACATTGCCCTTGTACCCATTTGAAGGATCAGATCATGCTCAACGCTAAACTAAACCACCTTACCTTGACAAAACTTCAGCTTATTTCTTATTTTTGCCTATATTTTTATAAACGATGAGCGCATACATTCCAGAAAAACCCATAGTGGCTGTCAGCATAGGAGATTTTAATGGCATTGGTCCGGAACTGATCCTAAAAACCTTTTCAGACCCCAGAATTTTAAAGATTTGTACCCCTGTTATTTATGGGAACTTCAAAATTTTTGCACGGTATAAAAAACTCATTACTCATGAAGAAGTAAGCTTTCATTCCATCAAATCCATCGATGAGGTGCATGCTAAAAAAGTGAACATCAGAACCTGTTGGGACAATGATTATGAGATCCATCCAGGCACACCTACAGCAGACTCCGGCAAATGTGCCTTTATGTCTTTAGAACAAGCGACCAAGGATACTGTTGCAGGTAAAACCCAGCTGCTGTTAACTGCTCCTTTAGATAAGAAAAATATACAAAACGAAAACTTCAGTTTTCCTGGCCATACAGAATACCTGGCGGCTCAATGTGGCAATAAAGAACCCTTGATGTTGATGACCGGTCATTCCATGCGCATCTGTATGGTGACGGCCCATGTGCCCCTGCGCAAAGTAGCGGAAATGCTGACGCCTGAATTAATTAAAACCAAGATCAAATTGCTTCAGCAGAGCTTACAAACTGATTTTTCAATCAAAAAACCTAAAATAGCCGTTTTGGGATTAAATCCCCATGCCGGCGAAAAAGGACTTTTGGGAGAAGAGGAAGAAACCATCCTCGCCCCTCTTATTGCGGAATTCAAAGAAAAAGGCGCTTTGGTTCAAGGCCCATTTGCAGCGGATGGCTTTTTTGCGGCAGGAACTTATAAGCATTTTGATGGTATAGTAGCCATGTACCACGATCAGGGCTTGATCGGTTTTAAAACAATCGATTTCCAATCCGGAGTGAATTATACCGCAGGATTGCCTATCGTACGCACCTCTCCTGATCATGGAACAGCTTATGACCTGGCAGGCAAAAGTTTAGCGGATGAATCCTCTTTCAGGGAAGCCCTATACAGAGGTTTGGATATTCTTAAAAATCGTCTGGAAACAAAGGCTTAAACCCCAAAAACACTGATCTTGAAGGAAAACAGCTAAATCTGTTTTATTTATTAGTTTTTAGTTATAAATTTGCGTCCACTTGTCTGGAAAGTAATGGCTAGCTTAAAGTTATTTGACATTGATATTCACAATCTTTCACTGAAAGAATATGACTATCAATTCGATATAGACAATAGTTTCTTTGCGCTCTTTGAAGACAGTATTGTTGAAAAAGGGAGCTTAACAGCAAAAGTCAACATGAGTTTGCACCCCGGTGTAATTGAGATGGACTTTGCAATCCAAGGTAGCGTTGTAATTATATGCGACAGGTCCTTGGAAGAATACGATCAAGAGATAAACACCAACGACAGGTTGTTGTTTAAGTTTGGAGATGAGAACACAGAGATCAGTGAAGAGATCATAAGTATCACGCGCGACACGCACAGAATCAATGTAGCGCAATACATCTATGAATTCATCACCATCGCTATTCCTTTTGTAAAGCGCCACCCGCGTTTTCAGCAGGAAGAAGATAACGACGACGAAGTAAAACTAATATACCAAAGCTCTACTGCGCCGGCAGAAGACGAGGAAGACAAAGACAGTGAAGATCCACGTTGGGCTTTACTTAAAAATTTAAAGAATAATCTAAACTGAATATAAAATGGCACATCCTAAGCGCAAAATTTCTAAAACAAGAAGAGACAAAAGAAGAACTCACTACGTAGCAGTAGCCTCTCAATTTTCTGAGTGTTCTAACTGTGGTGCAGCAGTATTGTCTCACAGAGTTTGCGGTGAATGCGGACACTACAGAGGTAAACTGGCCATCGAAACAGCTGTAGCCGTTTAATGATGAAGGTCGCCCTAGACGTAATGGGGGGCGATTTCGCTCCTCGTGCTACTATCGAAGGTGCTATTTTAGCACAAAAATCGGTAGATAGTGGTACTCACATCGTACTGATAGGAATAGAAGAAGAAATCAGATCGCAGCTATCTACGCTGGGAGCAGATGCTTCTACCTTTCATATTGTGCATGCCCCCGAAGTCGTGGGCATGGGAGAACACCCCACTAAAGCCATCTCGCAAAAACCAAAATCCAGTATCAATACAGGATTCCATTTGTTGAAAACAAAAGAAGTGGATGCCTTCTGTAGTGCAGGAAATACCGGTGCTATGCTTGTTGGTTCTTTGTTTAGCGTAAAAGCAATTGAAGGTGTACTAAGACCTGGTATCGCGGGATGGATTCCCAAAGAATCAGGTCGTTTTGGTATTATACTGGATGTAGGCGCTAACGCAGAATGTAAAGCAGAAGTATTGGCGCAATTTGCTACCATTGGATCTTTGTATTCTCAACATTATTTCGGCATCGAAAATCCTAAAATAGGATTGATGAACCTGGGTGAAGAAGAAGAAAAAGGGACTACCCTGCTTCAAGCTGCGCACGGACTAATCAAAGCTACTCCGAACATCAATTTTGTAGGCAACATAGAAGGACGCGATGTATTCAACGAGAAAGCAGATGTTATCATTTGCGACGGATACACCGGCAATGTCATTCTTAAAATGGCTGAAACTTTTTATAACCTTACCAACGACCGAGGATTTAAGCAGTCCTTTTACGACATGTTTAATTATGAAGCAGTGGGTGGTAGCCCTATTCTTGGGGTAAACGGCAACGTGATCATCGGTCACGGATCTTCTTCTCCTATAGCTATTAAGAACATGATCTTGCAAGGCCAGGGCTTAGTAAAATCAGAGATCACAGAAAAGATTAAAAAAGCGTACAGCTAATCCATTAACTAGATGAGTAAGATTACAGCAGCTATTACAGGTGTGGGCGGATATGTGCCCGAATATATACTTACCAATAAAGAATTAGAATCTAAAGTTGAGACCAATGACGAGTGGATCACCTCTCGTACTGGAATTAAAGAAAGAAGGATATTAAAAGGCGAAGGCCTGGGCACTTCTCACCTTGCTGAAAAAGCAGTGATGGAAGTATTGAAAAAAACCAATACCAATCCACTCGACATCGACCTTTTAGTTTGTTGTACTACCACTCCTGATTATATTTTCCCCGCTACTGGTAATTTATTGTGTGACATGTGCGGCTTAAAAAACGCATTCAGTTACGACCTAAATGCTGCTTGTTCGGGCTTCCTTTTTGGGTTAGTTACAGGAAGCCAGTTTATAGAAACAGGTAAATACAAAAAAGTTTTAGTAGTAGGTGCAGATAAAATGTCTGCAATTGTTAACTACGAAGACCGTGCTACTTGTATTCTTTTTGGAGATGGCGCAGGCGCTGTATTATTAGAACCCAACACAGAAGGTTTAGGAGTTATTGACAGTGTCTTAAAAACAGACGGTGCCGGTGCGGATTACCTTTGTCAAAAAGCCGGCGGAAGCCGCAGACCTCCTTCCATTGAAAGTGTGACCAACAAAGAACATTATGCTTTTCAGGAAGGCGCTACGGTTTTTAAATCCGCTGTCACTAATATGTCAGGTGTAGCCGCTGAAATCATGGAACGTAATAATATGACGGCAAACGATGTCACTTGGTTAGTTCCTCACCAAGCTAACAAACGTATTATCGATGCTACAGCCGCACGAATGGGTGTAGAAGAAGATAAAGTCATGATCAATATTCATAAATACGGAAACACAACCAATGCGACAATTCCCTTGGTGATGTGGGATTATGAAAAGAAACTAAAAAAAGGAGATAACCTTGTGTTGGCTGCTTTCGGAGGAGGATTTACGTGGGGTTCTATTTATTTGAAGTGGGCCTACGATCCTAAATAGTTGTATATTAAATTGAAAGCTTAATTATATTCGTTTAAACCAAAGCTTACCAGCTGCTCGTAAAAGAGAAATTTATGAAACCAAAAGAGATACAAGAACTAATTGATTTCGTTGCTAACTCAGGTCTAGCAGAAGTAAACATCGAAACGGAACAATTCAAACTTAACATCAAGAAATATCCTGATGTAGTGGCGAGCCAAGCTCCCGTTTACAGTCTCCCACAGGTGGCACAACAAGCTATCGCTCCGGCAGCAGCAGCAACAAACACTGCACCTGTTGCCAAAACAGAAGCTCCTGTTGTGGAAGCAAAGAGTAACTTGATCACCATCAAATCTCCAATGATTGGCACGTTCTATCGTTCAGCAGGTCCAGACAAACCTTTGTTTGTCAATGTTGGAGATGAAGTATCTGCTGGTAAAACAGTTTGTATCATCGAAGCGATGAAATTATTCAACGAAATTGAATCTGAAATTTCCGGTACTATCGTCAAAATTTTAGTTGACAACGCAACACCTGTAGAATACGATCAACCATTGTTCCTGGTAGAACCTAAATAAGGCCAGGTAACATTTCTCCCTTCAGATCATTATGTTTAAAAAAATACTCATTGCCAACAGAGGTGAGATTGCCCTTAGGGTGATCCGCGCCTGCAAAGAGATGAATATAAAAACGGTTGCTGTTTATTCTGTAGCCGATAAAGACAGTCTCCACGTGCGTTTTGCCGATGAAGCCGTTTGTATCGGTCCTGCTCCCAGCAATCAATCTTACCTGAGCATTCAAAACATCATTTCTGCTGCTGAAATTACCAACGCAGATGCTATTCATCCTGGTTACGGATTCCTTTCTGAAAACGCGAACTTCTCTAAAGTATGCCAGGACTACGGCATCAAATTTATCGGAGCTTCAGCTGACATGATCAACTCCATGGGGGATAAAGCTTCGGCAAAAGATACCATGAAAAAAGCCGGTGTTCCTACTATTCCAGGTTCAGATGGCTTGTTGAGTTCTATCGAAGAAGGACTAAAAATAGCGAATAAAGTAAAATACCCTGTCATCCTGAAAGCTACAGCCGGTGGTGGTGGCAGAGGGATGCGTATCGTAAAAGGTGATGCTGAATTTGAAAAAGCGTGGAACGACGCTAAACAAGAATCAGGCGCTGCTTTTGGCAACGATGGACTTTACCTTGAAAAATTCATTGAAGAACCTCGTCACATTGAAATTCAATTAATGGGCGACAAAACAGGTAAAGCCATTCACTTTTCAGAAAGAGATTGCTCGATCCAACGTCGTCACCAAAAACTGATTGAAGAAACGCCCTCTCCTATTTTAACAGAAAGATTGCGTAATAAAATGGGTGATGCCGCTGTAAAAGGTGCTAAGTCTATTAAATACGAAGGAGCTGGAACGATTGAGTTTCTGGTAGATAAACACGGTGATTTCTACTTCATGGAAATGAACACGCGTATCCAGGTAGAACATACCATCACGGAAGAAGTAACAGATACCGATTTGATCAAAATGCAGATCCGCATGGCTGCCGGAGACAAGTTGGATGGAAAAAACCATTTCCCGCTTAGACACTCTATCCAGTGCCGTATCAATGCAGAAGATCCGACTCAAGGCTTTAGACCATCTCCGGGAAAGATCACTAATTTCCATATCCCTAGCGGTTATGGTGTACGTGTGGATTCTCACTGTTATACCGGATATACGATTCCTCCTAACTACGATTCGATGATTGCTAAACTCATTGCTACGGCACCTACCCGTGATGAAGCATGTGACCGCATGAAACGCGCTTTGCAGGAATTTGTAATTGAAGGAGTAAAAACAACTATTCCTCTGCACATTGCTTTAATGGACGATCCTACATTCCGCTCAGGAAACTTCAATACAAGCTTCTTGGAAACATTCGATTTCTCGAAGCTCAAATAATATTCTATCATTCAATTACATTACTGACAGATCTTGTATATATTCATATACAAGATCTGTTTTTGTTTTTATGACCTTTTTCATACTGCGTCTTCCTTCTTTGATCTGTTTTACGCTGTTACTCTGCACGTCGTTTGTAAGCGCACAGGCTCAGGATAGCCTTGTTCACAAACGTTTTATAGAAGTAGGAATTAGCGCCAATGCATACCGTGGAGATCTTCAGGCCGGGTATGAGAAATTTACTTCAAGCTTTCATTTGGGCGTACAATGGATGAAGAAAAAAAGGCTGAACGGCGCCATTAACTTACAGATCGGCTCTGTCAGCGGACAAAATCCCAATTACCAATATAGCGGAGATCTATCAGCCAGTGAGAAAACTCCGACACCTAACCGTTATTTCAAAACCGCCATTTTTACGGTACATTATGAATTGCAGCTCAATCTGATTAAAAGACGCAACTTTCGCCTATTCATCGCTCAAGGCATAGGCATCATCCGTTTCAATCCTAAAGATGAATTCCGGAATTCCCTCAGCAAGGACCTCACCAGCCGTGCCGAAGGAGAAACTTATGCAAACCTCGCTTTTATGTTTCCTACTCAATGTGGCTTTCAATACTTTTTACCAAATGGTGTAGGCGCCGGTTTTAAAATGGGCTGGTATAACCCCGCCACCGATTACCTCGATAACATTTCCAAATGGGGCAATAAATCCGGCAATGATAAGATTTTTGCTTGCCGTTTTACCGTCATGGTACCTATTCGCATTAAATCTGAAAAATAAAATCTTACCTAAATTTCCCTATAATGGGCAAAAAACAATTATTCTCCGCAAATAATGCGGAGAATAATTGTTTTTTTGCGGAGAATAAAAGTATATTTACCGCATATGTTGCGGAGATTACAACCTTATATCTACCAAAGAAAAAATTGGCCGACCTTTACCTGGGATCTGGAAGCCTTGCTTCCCTTGCTTGGAAAAGTACGTCATGTACAAGGTAAATTAACCGGTAAAATGGAATCTCTGGGTTTTAGAACGCGTGCAGAAGCAACATTAGAAACCGTTACATCCGATGTACTAAAATCCTCTGAGATCGAAGGAGAATTACTGAATCCCGATCAGGTACGTTCTTCTATCGCACGACATTTAGGAATGGAAATCTCAGGCCTCGTTCCTTCTGACCGACATGTAGACGGCGTGGTAGACATGATGCTTAATGCCACACAACAATACGCGCAACCACTCACAGTTGACCGCTTATTCCATTGGCATGCTACACTATTTCCTACAGGCACAAGCGGTCAATATAAAATCAATACAGGACGTTGGCGAGATGATGCTACCGGACCCATGCAAGTGATATCCGGTGCTTTGGGAAAAGAAAAAATTCATTTCCAGGCACCCGACGCGCCGGTCATCGATCAGGAAATGACACGCTTCATCGACTGGTTCAATACAGAAGAATTATTAGACCCGGTTATCAAAGCGGCAGTAGCTCATTTGTGGTTTGTAACAATACATCCTTTTGACGATGGCAATGGCAGAATAGCGCGAGCCATCACAGACATGCAATTGGCGCGAGCTGATGAAAGTACACAACGCTTTTACAGCATGTCTTCTCAGATACGTATCGAACGAAATGCTTACTATGATACCTTAGAAAAAACACAACAAGGAGATCTCGATATTACCAAGTGGTTGCAATGGTTTCTACAATGCCTGATGAGTGCTTTGCAAGCTACCACATCTACTCTATCAAACGTGATGCAGAAAGCTCATTATTGGGAACAGCACCGACAAGCGGTACTGAATGACAGGCAGCGTTTCATGCTCAATAAACTTTGGGATGACTTTGATGGGAAACTAACTTCATCTAAATGGGCCAAGATGTCGAAATGCTCCCCCGATACCGCTCTACGTGATATACAAGATTTGATACATAAAAACATGTTACGCAAAGAAACCGCCGGCGGAAGAAGTACCAATTATGAATTAACAATTAGCGATGAATAAAGCTAGTACCACACGACTTACTATACTTCATAAAGCGTTTGAACTGGTCTATGCCAATGGATACCATGCAACGAGTGTTGATGACATTCTCGCCACAACTCACGTGACGAAAGGTGCATTTTATTACCATTTCAAAAACAAAGATGAAATGGGTATTGCTTTGATCAAAGAAGTACTCTATCCTGGCATGAGGGAGGCTTTGATCAAACCGCTGCTTCATTCCAGTGATTCTACTTCCGAAATATTTCAAATGATGAAAGCTCTATTGCAGGAAAATTCATTCTTTCAGGTTAAATATGGTTGCCCTGCCATAAACCTCATTGAAGAAATGGGGGGCTCCCATGCTGGTTTTCGGAAAGCATTAAAGGGGCTCTTTAATGAGTGGCAGCAAGCTTTGCAAAAAAGTATAGAACAAGGAAAATCATCCGGACAACTTAGAAAGGATGTCAATGCTCAACAGGTCGCTCTATTCATAACCACCGGCTACGGAGGCATACGCAACCTGGGTAAACTATTTGGAAAAGAATGCTATGGCATCTACTTAAAAGAACTCAACGTCTACTTAAAAGGACTCATAATCATAAAATAAATAGCCCTAAATTTCGATGACTATTTTTTTAAACAAAAACATACCGATCAGTATGTTTTTGTTCTATAGATTAGTATTTTCAGGCATTATTTATTCTACCGCTTATGTATACCATACTTCTATCGCTGCACTCTATTTTGCGTTGGCTGGTACTAGCAAGTCTTTTATACAGTCTTTACATGGCCTATAATGGCTATGTAAAAAAAACTCTTTTTACTCTAAAAGAAGATGCCATTCGTCATTGGACGGCGACTATAGCACATGTTCAACTGGTGGTGGGTTTTACCTTGTACATCAAAAGTCCGATAGTTCAATTCTTCTGGGCAAACTCAAAAAAAACTATTCCCTCTCTTGAAATTTCATTTTTCGGTTGGATACATATCCTATTGATGTTTATTGCTGTTCTCGTGATCACTATCGGTTCCGCAAAAGCCAAACGAAAGAAAAACGACCGGGATAAATTCGAAACGTTATTGATTTGGTTCGGTCTTGCCTTGCTGTTGATTTTCCTTGCTATTCCATGGCCTTTCTCCCCTTTTGTCACTAGACCTTATATCAGACCCTTTTAATCATGCTCAAAATTTTGACCACACCTCTTGGCCGATTACGCCTCTTGGCTTTTCTTGAAGGAATATCTCTTATCCTTCTCCTATTTGTAGCCGTTCCGATAAAATACTATGCCCACAATCCGGCATGGGTAAAAGCCATCGGACCGATACATGGTATGCTATTCCTGCTTTTTATAGTCAATACCATTAGTTTTGGCGTAGCGCAGCATTGGTCCTTTAAAAAGGTGACTTGGAAAGTATTACTGGCCTGTATCATTCCCTTTGGCACGTTTTACATCGATTGGAAAATTCTAAGTCGCCTAAAAGAAGAATAATTAGCTCCAGTTGGACGAATTTCAGGGATTAACGGGTTGTAACATTAAACCATTTACAACGCAAATGTTCTAATGCAGCGATCGGGAATTTGGGGTCCCTTTCTCAACCGCTAGCGCATGAACAAATTATTTCTTTTACTCTTTTTCCTTCCGCTGACTCTACTTGCACAAAGCAATTCCATGTCAGGAAAATACATTAAAGGTACAGTTAAAAACCGATTGACACAGGAACCCGTTAAACAAGCACTGGTTAGAATATCTCTGGGAGGCAAAATGCTGGAAGCTGCCATGACCAATGAGGCCGGTGAATTTAAAATAGGACTTTGCAGCTGTTATTACGACAGTCTGCTGACATTAAACGTCGACCAGGAAAAATACCTATTGGGACAAGAACTTTTCACACCTTCTTCTAAAGAAACATTTGAAATCGGTCTTACTTATGATTACCGTGTCGGTCTATCTAAATCGGCCTTCAAAGAATTGCACAGCCGTGCATTTTATACACGGCTGGCCAGTACCATACAATTGCAAAGATTTTACATCAATTGTGTGGGGGAAATAAAACAAGGCAAGGAAATCAAAGTGTACAGCGAGCAGAATTGGGAATTGACGCCAATCGGTCACTTCGGACAGTAAAAAGGAAAGTCAGACCTCTTCTTGCAAACAAAAGTAAAAATCGTACTTTTGAAAAACTGTACATTCTTTTTATGAAATTTTCTTTCGAGAAAAAAGACCTCATTTTTCTTTTTTTGCTTTTACTTTTCATAGGCGATACCGTCTATTCTTATTACCAACACTCTCTAGCCCCTATCGATGGAGACATTCCGTCTTTGGTTGCGCCTTCGGATGCTTACCAACAAGTACTGCATGATCCATTTGGTTTTAAGATCATACAGACCGCAGAAAATTGCGCTGGCAGCAATCGTTATTTTGTGCATAGCTTCATTTATACCTATTTCAGAATTGTCCCTCAGCTGCTGCAAGGTTTCATGACTCCTATTGAGAGCGTCTATGCCTCTATAGCACTGGTTAAAACCATCACACAAGTAGGTTTGATTTTCATGCTGTCTCTTTACATCGGTTTGTTTTTCAAATTCACTCGAAATGAACGCATGCTCTCCATCGTATTGATTGCGCCGTTGTTTCAAGCTGTTGGTTTCTTTGAATACATGGCGTTCATTGACAACTGCATCACTTACGTCCTATTCTACGCTTTACCCACGTTGCTCTTGTCTATTTTTTTATATCCCTATTACAGGGCTGCGTTAACGGGAAATTCCGGTTTGAATAGTCTTACCAAATGCCTTTGGATGATCCTGCCTTTTGTACTAACATTCAGCGGGCCCTTAGTCAGTCCGGTCCTATTGCTCTTGTGTCCTTCCGTATTGTTCTACCTGTTCTATACCCATTGGAGAACTCTACATCATTTAGATGCTGGAGATCGTGTAGTAAAAGCCCTACGATCTATTCATTGGCAGCTATTGTTCTCTTTTGGATTGACCACCTTACTTTCAGTGTATTCCTTTTACATCGGAACACACAACAGTGAAAACTCATGGGAAGTGATATCGATCACAGAACGTTATCGTCGTTTACTTGAAGGGCTTATCAAAATAACGTCCTTCTCTGAAGGGCTCATGCCTATTGTCTTATTGGTATTATTCAACCTGTATTTAATGCAGCGTTCAAACAATAAAAACCTTGATCAGTTACTAAAGATCTTTTACTTTTCCATCTTATTTATTGGCGCCTACCTGCTGTTCTTACCTTTAGGAGGCTACCGTTCCTATCGTCCGTACATCATCCGCAGAGATACGTTACAACCCGTGCTATGGCTGCTTTTCTTTGCCTGGGGAATATCCACCGTATGTCTTTTTCAACAGGTACGCTCCCGCAACTATCTTATTTATGCCTTTAGCATTGCATTGATCTGCCTTACCTATACATTCGCTGACAAAGTTCCGGGATATACCAATGCGTGTGAACGTCAATCGATGCAAACCCTCTCAGTAGCAAAAGAAGACTGTGTGGAGCTCAACGAATCTTGTACCGTCATGCAATGGGGTAATGCTTCAACATGTGAAGATACACGCTACGGTGCTGAATTGCTTCATTTATGGAACATTACACCACGACTGATACACTACCATCAGAAACCCTAAGTCGCTAAATCCGGCTTAATAATTGTTTTTTATTTTTCAACACCCTGTGATTGTGGGTTAACAGTCTATTTTTTTGATTTAAAACTAATTTTAAATGTCTATTTTTATGGTACCCATGACAACGCTAAATCCCACAGCATTGCTTGACAATGCCCGTCACCTTCTCAAAACAGTTTATGGTTATGACAGCTTCCGCCCCTTGCAGGAAGATATCATCAGTTCCATTCTGGATAACCGGGACACACTCGTACTCATGCCAACCGGCGGTGGTAAATCGGTTTGCTTTCAAATTCCTGCCCTATTAAAAACAGGGGTATGCCTGGTTGTCTCTCCGCTTATTGCCCTGATGAAAGATCAGGTAGAAGCATTAAAAAGAAACGGGATTGGCGCCGCAGCCTATAACAGCAGCTTCAGCCAAAGCGAACTCCGGGATGTCATCCGACAATGCCAATCAGGGGATATCAAATTACTGTATGTTTCTCCTGAAAAATTATTGAGCGTCGTTCCTTTTTTAAAAGAACAGCTGACGATCAGTTTTATTGCCATCGACGAAGCGCACTGTATTTCTTCCTGGGGACATGACTTTCGACCGGAGTATACCCAATTGCATACGATCAGAGAAGTTCTTCCCGGTGTACCTGTTATTGCCTTAACGGCAACAGCTGATAAGATCACGCGCAGAGACATCTGTGAGCAACTCAAGATGAAAGATCCGAACATTTTTATTTCTTCTTTTGATCGTCCTAATCTCAGTCTGACCGTACGTTCAGGATTATCATTGAAAGAAAAAGTAAGCGAGATTGATCGCTTCTTAACAGCAAGACCAAATGAAGCCGGCATTATCTATTGTCTTAGCCGCAAAAATACAGAAGACATGGCCGCCAAATTAAAAGCCATTGGTTATCCTGCAGCCTGCTACCATGCAGGATTAGACAGCATGACAAGAAACAAAGTCCAGGATGATTTCCTGAATGACCGTTTACAAATTGTATGCGCTACCATTGCTTTTGGCATGGGTATAGACAAATCCAATGTACGTTGGGTGATACACAGCAACCTTCCTAAAAACCTGGAAAGCTACTACCAGGAAATCGGTCGTGCAGGCAGAGACAGTTACAAAGCGGATACCGTTTTATATTATAGTTATGGCGATGTCGTGATGCAAACGCAGTTTGCCAATGACAGCCAACAAAAAGAATTAAACCTTGCCAAGTTGCATCGCATGCAACAATTTGCTGAAGCCAATATCTGCCGAAGAAAAATACTGCTAAACTATTTCGGAGAAGCGGTAACAAAAGACTGTGGTAATTGTGACGTATGCAAAAATCCACGTCCCATGATAGATGGCACTCGTCTGGCACAAATGGCTCTATCAGCCGTCAGCAGAATGAATGAAGAGGTAGGAGGAAATATGTTGATCAATGTATTGCGTGGTTCTTCCAATCAAGAGTTGATTCAAAAAGGTTATCAAAACATTAAAACATACGGAGTCGGCAGAGATGTCCCTTATGCCGACTGGCAGCAGTACCTCTTGCAATTTTTACACTTAGGAATATTAGAAGTAGCCTATGATCAGGGCTCTGTTCTCAAAATAACAGCATTGGGAAAAGAAGTTCTATTTGGCAAACACGCCTTGCAGCTATCTGAACTTGTTCCTATTTCCTTTGAAAAAAAGAGTACAAAAAAAACAAAAACTACTGCTTCATCGGAAACACCCGGAACAGATACACCGGAAGAAAAACTATTCCAATTATTACGAGGACTTCGATTAAGACTCGCTCAACAAGACGGTATTCCTCCCTATATGATATTTTCTGATGCCACCTTACGTGCCATGGCAGAAGTGCTTCCTACCAATGCAGAAGATTTGTTGTCTGTATCTGGTGTAGGAGAGAAGAAAATGGAATTGTATGGAAATGATTTTCTAGAAGCAATACAATCCTTTTTGCAACAAAAAATAGGCGCTCCTAAAAAAGTCCAAAAAGGTGATACGCATAAAATTACGTTAGAACTTTATAAGCAAGGCATGGAAGTAGAAGCCATTGCTGCGCAGCGAGAGATGAGCCCGACAACCATCTGGTCACACCTCGCTCAGTTGGCAGAGCAAGGAGAAGCCATTGATCTTAGAAAGTATCTTCCGAAAGCCGATGAGCAACGCATTCGTGAAGCCGTGTTAGAGATTGGGAATACCACCGCATTAAAACCAATTTTTGATCACTTAAACGGAGAAGTGGAATACCATAAAATCAGACTTACCCTATCCTTGATAAAAATGGAAGGATGAGCAATGAAGGGTGAAGAGTGAGCGGTAAAAAGCCACATTTCACCCTTCTCTATTTATTATTAATGTATTCTATCATCTCACTCACATTCATTTGATAATCGACGGGTGCGTTTAAAATAGCTTGTTGAGGCATGTAGGGGAAGCCTGCGGTTTCAGGGTCCTGTACAATAGTCACTCCTCCTTGCGCATGAATAGCCAATAAACCTTCCGTACCATCGGCATTTGAACCAGACAACAAAATAGCGCTAACAGTTGCGCCATAGGCTTCAGCCGCAGATTCAAATGTTACATCAATACTGGGTCTGCTGTAATTTATTTTTTCAGAATCATCAAGCGAAAAAATGTGTTTTTTCTCAAACAATAAATGGTAATCTGAAGGAGCAAGGTATATGTTGCCTGCTAGTACAGGGTCTTTATCTTCTACTTCTTTAACCGGTGCAACAGAGCGTATCGCTAATAACTCGGACAAGGCTGAATCAGTTGTTGTTTTCCGATGAAGAACAATGACCAGTGCAACGGCAATATCTTTCTTTACACTGGAGATTATCTTCAACACCACATCCAGACTGCCGGAAGAGCCACCGATAACAATTATTTCAGTACTTGACATGTCTAGTTTTTCCTCCATATTTTTTCCTTTCCTAATTGTCTGTAATGGTTAGACATACCAGAAAACTTCATGGTTTCTTTAGATCCCAATGCCAGGTACGATAGATTACTCAGGCTGGCATCAAACAATTCAAACACCCTATTTTGCAAGGGTACATCAAAGTAGATCAAAACGTTTCTGCATAAAATCAAATCAAACTCATTAAATGAATTATCGCAGACGAGGTTATGGGTTGAAAAAATCATACGGGAGGCAAACGATTCATCGAATTTCACTCTGTCATAATTTGCCGTATAGTAAGAAGAGAAATCTTGTTTACCTCCTGATAAAATATAATTTTCAGAATATTGTTTCATTTGGCTCAAAGGAAAAATTCCTTTGCGTGCCTTCTCCAATACATTGGGATTGATGTCTGTTGCATAGATCAATGATTTATGCAACAGATTGGCTTCGTGCAACAGCACAGCCATTGAGAACACTTCTTCTCCTGAAGAACAACCGGCATGCCATATACGAATAAACGGTTTGGTGCCTATGGTTGGAATTACTTCTTCCCGCAATGTTTTATAGAACAATGGATCACGAAACATCTCTGTTACGTTCACTGTAATTTCTTCCACAAATCGTTTGAGGTAAGTGCTATCAAACTTTAATCGGTACCGAAATTCCGCAAAACTTGGAAAACTATCCAGTATAAATAAACGATTGATCCTTCGTTTGATCGAAGCCTTAGAATAGCCGGTGAAGTCATAGCCGTATAACTCAAATAAATCATTGATCAACACCTCGACTTCTTCGTCTTGTATCATAACGCTATTGACCTATGCTGGTTGAAAGCAAAAACAACAAACGATCAACATCTATAGGTTTAGAAATGTAATCGTTGGCTCCCGCTTGAAGACATTTCTCACGGTCTCCCACCATGGCTTGTGCCGTCACAGCAAAAACAGGAATTTCTTTGCGGTGCGGTATTTGGCGAATTTTAGGAATGGCTTCGTATCCATCCATGTCCGGCATCATCATGTCCATCAATACGGCATCGATGGGAGTAAAACTTTCCATCAATTGCAATCCTTGATGAGCATCTACACAAGACATACAGGAAAAACCTTTTGAACGCAACGTAGCAGTCAAGGCAAAAATATTTCTGTCGTCGTCGTCGATGATCAGAATATTCTTCTTATTCTCATTCATACACCAATATTTTTAATTAAGCTCTTTCGTAAAGCCAAACACGTAACAGAGACAACAGCTGATCTATGTCTACAGGCTTGGTGATGTAATCGGAAGCGCCAGCA